>NZ_MJIQ01000045.1:0-102724 GCF_001878775.1 Acinetobacter sp. AR2-3 | reverse complement strand
TACTTTCGCAAGAGATCTATTTATTTCAATAAAATTGCACTTTTACTCATATGTGAAAATGCTACACTCAAGCCATAAACTTAAACAAGAAGATCAAACAGAATGAGCTATAAAGCAGAAACCCTTGCGATTCATGCAGGTTATACCCCTGAAGCAACCACCAAAGCTGTGGCAGTACCGATTTACCAAACCACGTCTTATGCCTTTGACAATACTCAACATGGGGCCGATCTCTTTGATTTAAAGGTTCAGGGCAATATCTATACCCGAATTATGAACCCGACCACTGCGGTTCTGGAACAACGTGTTGCAGCGCTTGAAGGTGGAATTGGCGCCCTGGCTTTGGCCTCTGGCATGGCTGCGATTACTTATGCGATTCAAACCATTGCTGAAGCCGGTGACAACATTGCTTCTGTGTCAACGCTTTACGGCGGTACCTATAACCTGTTTGCCCATACCCTGCCAAAACAGGGTATTGAAGTCCGTTTCTTTGATTATGAACAACCGGAAAGTCTGCGTGACTTGATTGATGAAAAAACCAAACTGGTCTTTGTCGAATCGATTGGTAACCCGCTGGGTAATATTATTGATCTGGAAGCCATTGCTAAAATTGCACATGAATATGGCGTGCCGGTCATTGTCGACAATACTGTTGCCACCCCAGTACTACAAAAATCTTTCGATTTCGGTGCGGATATTGTAGTGCATTCCCTGACCAAATATATCGGTGGTCATGGCAATTCCATTGGCGGCATCATTGTGGATAGCGGTAAATTCCCGTGGGGTAAATACCCTGAACGTTTCCCTGCCCTGAATACGCCTGACCCAAGCTACCACGGCGTCAACTACGTCGAGGTTTTGGGTGAAGCTGCTTATATCGCTCGTGCCCGTGTGGTGCCGCTACGCAATACCGGCGCTGCGATCAGTCCGCAGAATGTGTTTTTGATTCTGCAAGGTCTGGAAACCTTAAGCCTACGGATGGAACGTCATACCAAAAACGCACTGAAAGTCGCTGAATATCTGCAAAAACATCCGAAAGTGAAATGGGTCAATTACGCTGGCCTGAAAGATCATCCACAGCATGCCTTGGCACAAAAATATGTGAAAGGTAAACCGTCTGCCATTCTGACCTTTGGGGTAGAACATGGTCTCGAAGGCGGCACACGTTTTATTGATGCCCTGCAATTGTTCACCCGTCTGGTCAATATCGGCGACGCTAAAAGTCTGGCCTGCCATCCGGCGACTACTACGCATCGTCAGTTGAATGCTGAAGAACTGAAATCTGCCGGTGTCAGTGAAGATATGGTTCGTCTTTCCATTGGTATTGAACATATTGATGACCTGATTGCCGATCTGGAACAGGCGCTGGCGACCGTTTAAAAACGGTGCCCGAGCCGATTCGAAACCTCATCATTTTGGTGAGGTTTTTTTATTTATTTTCTAAAACAGCCACTTGCTTTGCTTTTTATTTTCATGTTAAAAGTTAAATGAAAGAGTGAACACAAATAGAGCAATTACTCTAATTTTTATTTTAATTTCAATAGTTTAATTTATAGATTTTCCTGAAGAATTGGTTATCATATCTGGACTCACCTTCGCTCTCATCTTCTGTTAGAGCGCCATAGACCTTTAATAAAAATAATTTGAACGCTGACTTCAAATTAGGGATAACAAATGTGAAAACTAGACTACACAAACAACTGGAAAAATCTGTTGCAGGTAAAACCGTCCTGATCACCGGCGCATCCAGCGGTATTGGGTTAACGACGGCACATCAACTGGCCGATGCAGGTGCGCATGTTTTACTGGTGGCCCGTACTCAAGAAACCCTAGAACAAGTAAAAGCAGACATTGAAGCCAAAGGCGGCAAAGCCTCAATCTTTCCATGCGATTTAAACAATATGGAGGCGATTGATGAGGTCTCCAAACAGATCATTGCCTCAGTCGATCATATTGATATTCTGATCAATAATGCGGGTCGTTCGATTCGTCGCGCCGTGCATGAATCGGTCGACCGCTTCCATGATTTTGAACGAACCATGCAGCTGAACTATTTCGGCGCCGTGCGTCTGGTCATGAATATCCTGCCGCAAATGATGATTCGTCGCGCGGGTCATATCATTAACATCAGTTCGATTGGCGTACTGGCCAATGCCACCCGTTTTTCGGCCTATGTTGCTTCAAAAGCTGCGCTGGATGCCTTTAGTCGCTGTCTGTCTGCAGAAGTACATTCGCATAAAATCGCCATCACCTCGATCTATATGCCTTTGGTACGCACTCCGATGATTGCACCAACCAAAATTTATAAATACGTCCCGACACTTTCTCCGGAACAGGCAGCTGACCTGATTGCCTATGCCATCGTGAAACGTCCGAAGAAAGTTGCGACCGGTTTGGGTCGTCTGGCCTCGATTACTTATTCGATTGCTCCGGATATCAACAATGTTCTGATGTCGATTGGTTATAACCTGTTCCCAAGTTCAAGTGCCTCTGTGGGTCAACCACAAAAATTAAATTTGGTGCAAAAAGCATATGCACGGCTGTTCCCGGGCGAACACTGGTAATTTTTACTGGGATAATTTCCTGAAAATACGAGCCGCCGATCGGGCGGCTTTTTTGATGTCTCAGTTTTAAATCTCTAGGTGAAAGCAAGCTCATCTGGATCACACACGACATAGCCTGTCTTTATCGACACAGATTTTTGCCGCAAATGCTGCGAGATCACGTACACTATCTGCGGATATTTCCTATCCGTATTTTTATATTTTGATTGAAATGATGGAAACCCTTATGAACAACGCGCAATGGCTCGATGAAGTAAAATTTAACGAACAAGGATTAGTCCCTGCCATTGCCCAGCATCATCAAACTGGTCGTGTCTTGATGGTGGCTTGGATGAATCGTGAAGCGCTGGCACTGACGGCTGAGAAAAACCAAGCCGTGTATTTCTCCCGTTCACGTAGCAAGTTATGGCATAAGGGCGAAGAATCAGGACATTTTCAAACGGTACATGAAATCCGTCTGGACTGTGATGCCGATGTAATTGTGCTGCAAATTGAACAGCATGGCGGCATTGCCTGCCATACCGGTCGCGAATCCTGTTTCTATCGCAAACTCACGCCAAATGGCTGGGAAATTGTCGATGCACAGTTGAAAGATCCCTCTGCGATTTATGGCGAAAAATCCACGAATCCGCATACGCTGGCGATGGAAGCGTCAACCGCCCAATCTGAACAGGTCGAAGTCTTGTCCTATCTGGGTCAGATGATGGCAGAACGCAAACAGGCCGATCCAGATTCATCTTATGTGGCCAAGTTGTACCATAAAGGCCTGAACAAGATTCTGGAAAAAGTCGGTGAAGAAAGCTTTGAGACCGTGCTGGCTGCCAAAGATTTCAACGCTCAGGTCTCTGAAGACAATAAAAATGATCTGATTTATGAGGTGGCAGATCTGTGGTTCCATACTATCGTCATGCTCGGCTATTTCGACCTGGATGTGCAATTGGTATTAAATGAACTGGCACGTCGCCAAGGCTTATCCGGCCTGGTTGAAAAAGCCAACCGTCAGCATTAAGCCTTGAATTCATCTGTGTCTGATTTAAAAAAACCGACCGCGACCTATGAGCAGGCCACTGCCATTGATAACGCACGTCTGGGTAAATCCTTTAAGGTGATTGCCTATGCGGGCACAGGTAAAACCACTACCCTGCAAATGATCAGTGATGCCATGCCACAAAGACGTGGCATGTATCTGGCTTTTAACAAGGCCATTGCCAGTGAAGCGCAGGCCAAGTTTCACCGAGGTGTCGATTGCCGCACTTTTCACTCGCTGGCGTTTCGCAGTGTTCCACGTGGAGTCACTGACAAACTGCGCTTGCCACGCTTGAGTCCAAGTTTTATTGCCAAAGAATACCGGCTTGAACCGATGACCATGCGCCGTATGATGGGTGGGCGTTATGAAAAATATGTATTGATGCCTTCTCGTCTGGCAAGTTTGGTTGCCAATGCGGTCGGCTATTTCTGCTCGACCAGTTCGCAGTATCCTGCCCCGCGGCATATTCAGGCGCCAAGCTGGCTGCATTCGGATGATATCGAGACTTTACAGAAGAAACTTTATCCGGCAGTCGAGCGACGCTGGTTAGAGTCGATTGATCCAAATCATCAGGCCGGCATCGGTCATGACATTTACCTGAAACTCTGGGCGCTGTCTGAACCGAATATCCCGGCCGATTATGTGCTATTCGATGAGGCACAGGATGCCGATCCCTTAATGCTGGGGATTTTGCTGAAACAGCGCAGCACCCAGGTGATTTATGTCGGAGACGCGCATCAGCAGATTTATGCCTGGCGTGGTGCAGTCAATGCCATGCAGCAACTGCCCTTACCAGAATCACGTCTGACCACCTCATTTCGTTTCGGTCCTGAAATTGCCCTGAATGCCAATGCCATTTTAGGTGCCTTAAATGAAACTGTGCCTTTACTCGGCAATCCGCAATTAGACTCTAAAGTCGTGAATAAACCGCATACCAAAATGCGCGATGCAATTTTATGCCGGACCAATGCCCGCGCCATGGAATTGTTATTAGCGGGTTTAGTTCGTGGTGATAAAGTCAGCCTGCAAGCCGACCATGTCAAACTGAATCGTTTTGTCGATGCGGCTGCCATGCTGAAACAGGGCAAACGTGTGGTTGATGTGCCGGAACTAGCCTGGTTCAACTCCTGGCATGATGTCCATGAATATTGTGAAACCAATGAAGGTAGTGACATCAAGCCACTGGTCAAACTGGTGGACGAACATGGGACTGATCCACTAAAGAAAGCCCTGGCTAAAATCACCCCAATTGCCCAAGCCGATTATATTATTTCCACGGCACACAAGGCCAAAGGTCTGGAATGGGATCGGGTTCATATTGAAGATGACTATCAATTTAAGCTGAATGTAAAAGACCATAAAATTAGTGATGAAGAATTAAGATTACTTTACGTGGCCTGTACACGTGCTAAAGTGAGTTTAAATATTCATCACATTTATGACCTGATTCAGCAACTGAAGATCAAAATGCCACAGTCGCTTCGGCAGGCAGTCGGTTAAAGTGCATGGCATGGATGTAAACCTCATAGGACAGGTGATCTATGCACATCCAAGCGTTTCAACTGAAACATACCCTGCATTTTTCCGACATTCAGCTTCAGTTTAATTATCCGCAATGCCCGGTCACCTTGATTCTGGGCAATCAGGGAACTGGCAAAACTACGCTTTTACGTTTTAGCTATCAGGCACTGACCTGGTTTGCAGCCCGTTATCGCGACAGCCGTGCTGCCGGTCTTGTGATGCAAGATCAGGACATCATGCAAAACCGGCTGCAATCCAAAATTGACATCCGGATTGGTTTTCCTGAAGAGATGGGCAGCTTGCCAGAATCCAGTCAGTCTGAGCCTGCAAACCTACAAAGCTGTTCATGGCAAATCTACAAGACCCTAAACAGTCAGGGTCTGGGTTTTAGCAAAGCAGAAACCTCACAGCTTGAAAGCATGCTCAGCCTGTATCACAAAGCCCGCTTGCACGATCCCCTGCTCGGTTTGCCGCTAATTGCCTATTATCCTGCTGAACGCTTTACCAATGAAGTCAATCTGCTCAGCAAAAATAACCCGGCCATTCTCCAGTCCGCACATGCTTATGAAATCGCTGCGATTCCTTTCACCACCTTTGCTCGTTTTTTTGAATGGTTTCGTGAAATCAGTGATATTGAAAATGCGCAAAGTGCCAAGATTATGGACCAGATTTTGGCGCGTGCCTTGCAGCAGCCTGAAAACAGTCGCGGAGATGAACTGGCTCGGCAGATCGAGAAAGCCCAGGCACATCTGCATGCACCAAATCTCACCGCTTTAAAACAGGCCCTGTCGCTGATCATGCCAGAAGTCAGCCAGATATATTTAAAATACCAGCCCAAGCTGCAACTGATGGTAACCTATCAGCAACAGACCTTTAGCTTCCAGCAACTGCCCAACAGTATCCGCAACTGGATTGCGCTGGTGGGTGATATTGTGCGGCGTCTTTGTCTATTGAATCCCAATAGTTTATTTCCATGTCAGGAAGGTACAGGTGTTTTACTGATTGATGCGATTGATCATCAACTGGATCAGGAGATGGCAGCAGTAATCCTGTCACGCCTGCATCAGGCTTTTCCTAACTTGCAGATTATTGCGACCGGCAACCGGCCTGAATTACTGGAACAGGCACACGCCTTTCAATGTCTGAAACTGGAAAATAAACAGCTGCACCCCATTCATCTTGAAAGTATGAAAACCCAGTTTGATCAGATCTACGCAGAGCTGGAACTGCAGCGAAATAAAGATATCTCGCCCGAAGATACTTTATTGGAAACGGTCACCGAACCCATCACACCGCTTGCTGTATTGCAAATGATTCAACAACAGTTAAATCCGGAACAGCAACAAGAATTGCTCGCTTTACTTGCTCAGGAGCATCATCCGACGCTACCTCAGTCGCTCTAAACAGATTCAAAAAAATAAGAGCGACTGTTTGAGTAAACAAGGAAGCCTTTTCAGCATTCTCTTTTTGCCCTGATTAAACTATTTTGAGTCAAATTTACAATCAATGCCTGCAATTTAATCTTAATTTTCGGTCACTTCTGGATGATCTGTTTAAGCATGCAGCGCCTGTTAAAACCGAGCCGGCGTATAATTTATAAGTTCTACATAAAAACGTTGATGTTGTTGTTATCCTGTAATATGATCGGTTTTATTTGCGAATTTCATTGTAAAATCGGAATTTGCTATCGTTTATAAGTTGCGCAATACAACTGTTTTATATTCTTTTTGAATATTCTTTTGGCTTTCAAGATTGAGAAGTTTGGGTCGCTCCTTGTGGTTCTGTAGTCCTTGAAAGATAAAGATTCACCTTAGGTTGGTCAAAACCTAAATCATGACAATGGATACGAGTGTGCTGCCGATTATTATATTGTTACCGTTAGTATTAGGCACAACCCTTGTCTCGTGGCTGAAGCAATTTTCGCGCGGGGTAACGGCTTTAGGGGCAATTGGTGTCAGCCTCAGCAGTTTCTTATTATTATTGAGTCAGGCGCCTGCCATATTTGACGGCGCAGTGATGACCCAGACCTGGTCCTGGCTGCCCCAGCTCGGCATCGATTTCAGTTTTCGCCTGGATTCTCTGGGACTGCTGTTTGCCTTGCTGATCAGCGGAATTGGTACCCTGATTTATATTTATGCCTATTATTACCTTAATCCAAAAAATTCACTGAGCAAACTGTATCTCCTGCTGATGCTGTTTATGGCGGCGATGCTCGGAATTTCATTGTCGAATAACCTGATTATCTTATTGGTTTTCTGGGAACTAACCAGTATTTCCTCCTTCTTGCTGGTAGGTTACTGGAGCAATTACGAAGCGGCACAACGTGGCTCACGTATGGCCCTGACCATTACCGGAATGGGTGGTCTGGCGATGCTGGGCGGTTTTGTCCTGCTCGGTCAAATTACCGGCACCTATCAGCTTGATCAAATCCTGATGATGACTGAACAGATTCAGTCCCATCATTTATTTGTTCCAACCTTGTTGCTGATTTTACTCGGCGCCTTTACCAAAAGTGCGCAGTTCCCGTTTCACTTCTGGTTGCCCAATGCCATGGCTGCACCGACACCGGTCTCTGCCTATTTGCACTCGGCCACCATGGTCAAAGCCGGTTTATTCCTGGTAGCACGTTTGCTCCCGATCTTTGCCGGTGCTGCACTGTTTCATAATATTGTGACCTTTGTTGGTCTGTTTACCCTGTGCATGGCCGCCTTCTTTGCCATTTTTAAGGAAGACCTGAAAGGCTTGCTCGCCTATTCCACCATCAGCCATTTAGGTCTGATCATGTGTCTGCTCGGGATTGGTTCACCATTGGCTGTTGCAGCAGCGATTTTCCATATTATTAACCATGCCACCTTTAAAGCGGCACTGTTTATGATTGCCGGCATCATCGATCATGAATCCGGGACTCGTGACTTACGTAAACTGTCTGGCCTATGGCAATTACTGCCATTTACCGCCACGCTGACCATGATCACGGCAGCATCCATGGCGGGTGTACCGTTGACCAATGGTTTCCTGTCTAAGGAAATGTTCTTTACCGAACTGGTCGCCAGTTTAAGTGGTCCACTTATGGTCGGCTCTGCTATTGTCGCGACACTGGCCGGGATTTTTGCGGTGGCTTATTCCATTCGACTGGTGCATGGAGTCTTTTTCGATGGTCCGCTAGGCAAGCAGGTCCCGAATAAAGATGCACATGAACCTGCCTTTGGTATGCGCGCACCGGCCACTTTGTTAGCAATTTTATGTATTTTAGTCGGTCTATTACCGGCTCTTCTGGTGGAAAAAATTGTCAACAGCACTACTCAAGCCACCACCCAGAATTTTGCCTTTGAAGGCACTCATCTGGCGCTTTGGCATGGTTTCAACCTGCCCCTTCTGATGAGTGTGATTTCTCTGCTCGGCGGAATAATCTTTTACTTTTCTCTCGCCAAAGGTGGCGCCTTACGTGAAATCGACCTGGATCCAAAACTGGGCCGCTTACAGGGCCGAGTGCTGTTCGACCTGTTTTTGAAAAATTTGCTGCTGAATTCACGCCGTTTCCGCCGTGCCACTGAAAATGGCAAATTGCAAAGCTATTTATTGTGGATTGTAATTTTTACCGTCGGGCTGGTGGGGTTCCCATTACTCAGCAATGCAGTGGGTACGGGTACACGCGAGCTGACCCATGCCCCTGCCCTGGCGATTATCTTGTGGTTACTGCTGTTCTCTGCCTGCTGGATGCTGCTGTGGTTCCATCATGAGCGGATTAAAGCGGTACTGATTAGCGGTGCAGTCGGCCTGGTCGTCACCATGGTCTTTATCGGCTTCTCGGCGCCCGATCTGGCATTGACCCAGATTACGGTCGATGTGGTCACCACGGTTCTACTACTGATGAGTTTATCTTTACTGCCTCAGTTAACACCGTATGAATCGAGTCCGACCCGTCGCTGGCGTGATGCCATTATTGCCTTGGGCGGCGGTCTCGGGATTGCGGCAATTGCCTGGCTGATCATGACCCGTGATCACAATTCCATTTCATGGTTCTTCCTGCAACAGTCGATTCCACTGGGCGGCGGAACCAATGTCGTGAATGTAATTCTGGTCGATTTCCGTGGTTTCGATACCTTCGGCGAAATTACTGTACTCGGCATTGCAGCGATTGGTGTACTCAGCCTGATGGATGGCATGCGTGCGCATGGCACCACCATGACCCAGGGCCTGACCTATCGTTTTAACCCATCCCCGCTGATGTTGCGTATTACCGCATCCTGGATTTTGCCGGTCGCGCTGGTAGTCAGCCTGTATATCTTTATGCGTGGCCATAACCTGCCGGGCGGTGGTTTTATTGCCGGACTAGTGACTTCACTGGCACTTATTATTCAATATATCGCAGTGGGACAGGACAAAACCGAACAGTTGCTTGGCGCCAAATCCGGTCGCCTGTATGAAATCTGGATCGGGATCGGCTTAACGATTGCAGGATTGACTGGAATCGCAGCCTGGTTCTGGTCACGTCCATTCCTGACCAGTGCACATATTTATGTCTCTCCGCCAATGATTGGAGAAATGCATTTGGCTTCGGCTGCGCTGTTTGATGTTGGCGTCTATGTCACTGTTGTGGGTGCAACGATGCTGATGATTTCAGTCTTGGGCGATTCACGTCACTCAAGCATGACTGGCCCTGTACCAAGAGGATAATAGAATGATCAGTTTAGAATTTTTATTAGCCTCTGCGATTGGCCTGCTGACGGCCACAGGCATTTATCTGATCCTACGTGCCCGTACCTTCCCGGTAGTGTTGGGTCTCGCCATGATTGGTTATGCAGTCAACCTGTTTTTATTTGCCATGGGCCGAATTCAGATGAATTCGCCTGCAGTATTGACTGAAGCCTCGAAAGTGACCGATCCCCTTCCTCAGGCACTGGTGCTGACAGCCATCGTGATTGGCTTTGCCACCACTGCCTTTATTGTCCAACTGGCATTGCGTAGCCGCTACGAATCAGGAACAGACCACGTTGACTCCAAAGAAGAAATACCAAATCTTGACCCGCGCGAGGATGAGCCTTAATGACTGATCTTCTCAATTTCTGGAATCAACATACCCCTATTTTCAGTATTCTTTTACCGGCCTTTACCGCTTTTGTCCTGGTTCTTTTAGGCAACCCGGGTTCAGGCTCTCTGGCGACGGACTGGCGTCAGCCCTGGCGTCGGGGTATCAGCTATGTCTCAAGTATCTTGGGCCTGATCATTGCTGTCAGCTATTTAGTAGACAGTAGTCAGGGTCAGATCAATGTTTATACGCTGGGCGAATGGGTCGCACCTTTTGGTATTGTACTGGTTCTCGATCAGCTCTCTGCGATGATGCTGGTTTTGACCTATGCCCTTGCAGTGCCGGTGCTCTGGTATGCCAGTAAAGAATGGGATATGCGTGGGCGTTATTTCCATGCCATGGTGCATTTCCTGCTCATGGGTTTGACCGGTGCCTTCCTGACCGGTGACCTGTTTAACCTGTTCGTGTTTTTTGAAATATTGTTGATGGCATCCTATGTACTACTGCTACATGGACAAGGCAAGGCCCGTTTCCAGCTGGGAATCCATTACGTCACCATCAACCTGTTTGCTTCTGCCCTGTTCCTGATTGGACTCGGGATGATTTATGGCAGTGTCGGCAGTCTGAATATGGCAGATGTGGCCCGCTTGATGCCTACCCTCGCTGAAGATCAGCACAAGCTGGCGGTTGCTGGTGGATTAATGCTGTTTGTCGTGTTTGGAATTAAAGCAGCGATGTTACCGCTCGGCTTCTGGTTACCCAAAACCTATGCCGTAGCCACCACACCTGTGGCAGCACTCTTTACCATTATGACCAAAGTCGGGGTGTATGCAATTTTACGGATTAATGGAACTGTTTTTGATGATGAATACAGCCACCAGATTCTGATGAATTGCCTGCTGGTGATTGGTCTGATTACGTCGGTTTATGGCGTGATTTGTGCAATCGGCACAGAACGTCTGCGCCGTTTTATCGGCTTTATGGTGCTGTCTTCAGTCGGAACAATTCTGGTAGCAATCGGTATGAATACGACTGCAGCCTGGGCCGGTGCATTGTATTATATGGTGCACAGTACCCTGATTGGCGCAGCCTTTTATATCCTGTCAGGCTGGATTACCTCACAGCGCGGCGAATTTAAGGATCATTTTAAAATCGCGCCACTGATGAAACAGAACAAGCTGGTTTCGATTGTCTATTTCATCATTGCCTTGATGATGGCAGGCCTGCCACCGTTTAGTGGTTTCTTCGGTAAAGTCTTTATTTTGCAGGCTTCTGCCAATTCAGACTATCAGATGATTATTATCCTGACCATTTTATTGGTAAGCTTCCTCAGTATTCTGGCCTTTACCAGGGTTGGTTTCGTGCTGTTCTGGCGTTCGACCAGACCTGAGGATGACCTTAATTCTGAAGATTTTCACAAATATGAAGCTTTACCAAGTAAGGCACCGGCACGTAATGATCGTGTAATCTATCTATTGCTTGCTGGCCTGACTGCCTATGTGGTGTTTGCCGGACCGATCTATCAATATAATTATCAGACTGCGGAACAGATTAAAAATAATCCGGTTTATGAAGCTGCCTTGTTAAAACGCGATGCAGAAGGCCAGTTTATTAGTGTGCAACCTTTTGATCCAAGCTATTTACCTGAAACCAAGTACGGTGGTGAGACAGTCGATCCGAATGCACATCTGGTTCCTTATACGATTTCGGAAGCCACTCTGGAAGGTGAAAATATTTCTGAATTCAAGCAACGCCAGATTGATCAGCAGTATGTTGAACAAAACAGATATGATGATAATCAACTTAAACCGGTGGAGGGACCTTAATGGCTGTATCATTCCTGCAACGTTGGTTCCCGCATCCGCTAGTTTCTGTGATCGTTGGGCTAAGCTGGATTCTACTGGCACATAATCTGGAAGCTGGAACATTGCTTTTCGCGCTGGTTCTGGCGATTGTCATTCCGAAAATGGTTGCACCTTTTATTGACTATACCCCGAATATCCAGTGGGCTCCTGCCGTGCGCCTTTTCTTTGTCGTGGTTTGGGATATTGTAGTAGCCAATATTAAAGTCGCAAAACTGGTACTTGGTCCAACCAAGAACCTGCATCCAAAATGGTTTCGCGTGCCTTTGGAAACCGAGCATGAGGAAGTCAATGCCTTGCTGGCAATGATCATTACCACAACGCCCGGTACAGTATCTGCAGGCATTGATCAGGATCGTGGTGATATTCTGGTTCATGCCTTAAGCACAGAGGATGAAGCAGCAGAAATCGAAACAATCAAACAGCGCTACGAACAGCCTCTGATTGAAATTTTCAGCGCACAGACAGGAGAAAAAGCATGACTATTCTGCCTTATGCATTAATGATTTGCCTAGGTGCTATCACTGTCTCGATGTTACTCTGCCTGATCCGACTCATCACTGGCCCTTCTATCGTGGATCGTCTGTTGGCACTCGACACCCTGTTCCTGAATGCCACCTGTCTGATTGTCATTTTAGGGATTTACTGGAGTAGCAGCTTCCTGTTTGAAGGGGCCTTACTGGTTGCGATGCTTGGCTTTGTTTCGACTACAGCCTTGGCACGTTATTTCACCACTGGCCATGTGATCGACTAGGAGTTTTTAAATGTCCTTAATTTTAGAAATACTGGTGTCGATTTTTTTATTGATTGGTGCTTTCTTTATGTTGGTCGGCGGGATCGGTATGGTCCGTCTGCCTGATCTGTTTATGCGTCTGCACGCCCCGACCAAATCCAGTACTTTGGGCCTGGGCAGCTTTTTGATGGCCTCAATTCTGTTCTCGGCCATATATGGCCGTTTCGGTTTTGCTGAAGTGCTCATCACCCTGTTCGCCTTCATTACCGCACCGGTATCTGCCAATCTGATGGCACAGGCTGCATTACATTTGCGTTTACGCTCTTTGAGTGGCGAGGTTCCGGAAACGCTGGAACGCCCTCTGCCTTGGCAGCGCTCACGCCGTCGTACCTTTTATGAAAAGAAAATCAATCGTAATGATGATTTCGATTAATTGAGCAAGCAATTCAAGTTCTTTTAAATCTAAAAAAATCTAGAGATAAAAAAAGCCACCCGAAGGTAGCTTTTTTAGTCCTAAGACTTATTCATCATCTTTTTTTGCTTCAGCTTCAGGTAAGTCCTTCACTGCTTCAGCGATCAGACCAAACATATAGTTACCATATGCATTGGTCTTATCATAATGGAAACGTAGACGAGGCGTAATACGGGTTTTGATACGACGACTCAGCTCATGGCGCAAGAAACCAGATGCTTTGTTCAACACATCCAAAGTTTCTTTATTGGCTTCTTGGCTTTGCTCATCGCCAAGTTCACGTCCCATCACAGTGACATAAACTTCCGCATATCCCAGGTCTGGGCTCACCTTCACCGCAGAGATGGTCACGAGACCACCTAAGCGTGGATCTTTCAGCTCCTGACGGATCAGTTCTGACAACTCGCGTTGTACTGTATCCGCCATACGCTTCAGACGTTGACTACCCGCCATTAAAGACTCCGTTTAATCAGTTGAACATCGTACACTTCGATCTTATCAAGTGCTTTGATGTCTTTATAGCCTTTCACCGCAAGACCACATTCCATACCGGCACGAACTTCTTCAACCACTTCTTTGTAGCGACGAAGAGATTCAAGCTCGCCCTGGAACACAACCACATCATCACGTAATACGCGAATCGGTTTGTTACGATGCAATACGCCTTCAAGTACCATACAGCCCGCAGCCGCACCAAACTTACTTGAGTGGAATACTTCACGTACTTGTGCAACACCCAGAATCGTTTCACGATGTTCTGGTGCAAGCTTACCGCTCATTGCTGCTTTCACATCATCAATCAATTGATAGATGATTGAGTAGTAACGAATGTCGATACTGTCTGCATCTGCTTTTTGACGCGCAGCGTTGTCCGCACGTACGTTAAAGCCGAGTAGAACTGCTTCTGAAGATTCAGCCAGTGTCACGTCAGACTCAGTGATCGCACCTACACCAGAACCGATGATACGTACTTTAACTTCATCAGTCGCAAGCTCAGCAAGTGCTACATGCAAGGCTTCCAAGGTACCGCGTACGTCAGTTTTCAACACAACATTTACGATAGGCACATCTTTCTTGCCCATAGACGCCATGATGTTTTCAAGACGCATTGCAGATTGACGCTCAAGACGTTTTTGACGTTCACGATCCATACGCGCATCGGCAACTTCACGTGCTTTCTTCTCATCGCTGACCACAAGAACTTCGTCACCTGCCATTGGCGCTTCTGGAAGACCCAGAATTTCCACTGGAATCGAAGGACCTGCAGATTTGATACGCTGACCATTTTCATCCGTCATCGCACGAACGCGACCATAAGATGAACCGGCAAGAACAAGATCACCTACTTTCAATGTACCGTTTTGAACCAGAATAGATGTTACTGCACCACGGCTGTTATCTACGCGTGCTTCAATTACGACACCTTGTGCAGCACCTTCTTCAGATGCCTTAAGCTCTAGAAGTTCAGCTTGAATCGAAATAATATCAAGAAGTTCATCAATGCCTTGACCAGTATGTGCAGAAACCATTGCCACTGGAACGTCACCACCCCATTGTTCTGGCACGATTTCTTTCACAGTCAATTCATTCAATACGCGATCTGGATCAGCAGATTCTTTATCCATCTTGTTGATTGCAACAATGATTGGTGTACCTGCAGCACGTGCATGGTCAATTGCTTCTGCAGTTTGTGGCATTACACCATCATCTGCTGCAACAACCAGAACCACGATATCTGTTGCTTTCGCACCACGTGAACGCATTGCAGTAAATGCTGCGTGTCCCGGAGTATCAAGGAATGTAATCATACCTTTATCAGTAGTTACATGGTAAGCACCGATATGCTGTGTGATACCGCCCGCTTCGCCAGCAGCCACTTTTGCACGACGAATACGGTCAAGCAGCGATGTTTTACCATGGTCAACGTGACCCATAATGGTAACAACAGGCGCACGCGTAGATTGCGCACCACGTGCTTCTTCAGCTGCTTCAAGCAAGTTATCTTCAGCTTGTGTATCAGAAACCAGTACCGGATTATGGCCCATTTCTTCCACAACAAGTGCAGCAATTTCTTGATCAATCGCCTGGTTCTGAGTAACCAATTCACCCATTTTCATGAGTGATTTAATCACTTCACGAACCTTAACTGCCATTTTCGCAGCTAAGTCAGCAACGACAATCGTTTCACCGATTTCAACATCGTAAACCTGTTTTTTCACAGGTTTTTCGAAGCCGTGCTTGTTGCCTTGACTGGTTTTTAAACCGCGCTTAGGCTGTTTGCTGAAGCTTTGCTCTTCCTGACCACGACGACCACCTTTTTTCGGTGCACGCGCGCTCGGCGTATTCGTACCACGTTTGATTTCGCGGTCTTCTTTCGCAAATGAGTCTTCATATGCCTGACCAACAAGACCGGCAGCCAGAGGAGAATCATCAACAACACGAATCGTTGCAGCAGTATCTTCCGCGGTGTACTTAGACGCCATTTGACGCATTTGTTCAAGCGTACGTTGCTGCGCTTCTTCAGCCGCTTTACGACGTGCTGCTTCTTCAACAGCTTTTAATTTTGCTGCTTCTGCTTCACGTGCCTTTTTCTGTTCAGCGGTTTCAGTTGGTTTAACAACTTGCTTCACAATCGGCTTGTTGGTTGATTTGCGTTTTACCACAACTGCAGCTTTAGAAACTTCTTGCTTGTCGCTGGTTTGCTTTGCAGCAGCACGCATCGCTTCTAGAGCTTTATTCGCGTTATTTACGCCAGTTTTTGGAGCTTCAGCAGAAGCAGCTTGTGCTGTATTCTGCTCAGGCGCAGCTTTGGCCTGTTGCTCAGCCTTGGCTTTCGCCAATGCTTCTGCTTTGATCTGCTCTGGATCCGGCTTAACAAATGTATGCTTCTTGCGAACTTCTACATTAATCGTTTTCGCCTTACCTGAAGTACTGGCTACTTTAGCCGTACTAGTCGTTTTACGTTTCAACGTGATTTGCCCTGCTTGGCTTTCTGAACCCTGTGACTTTTTCACATGGCTCATCAAGCTATCTTGTTGTTCGGTGGTAATAATATCGTCAGCTTTACGCTGTGGTAAACCTGCCTCACGAACCTGCTCTAGGAGCTTCTCAACTGGACTACCCACATTGAGGGCTAACTCTTTAATCGACTTGTCCGTCATATACTACCTCCTAGTTAAACCATGATTCGCGCGCTTTCATAATGAGTTGACCTGCTTTCTCAGCACCCAAACCTTCAATATCTTCGATATCGTCAGTCGCCTGATCTGCTAAATCATCCACTGTTACCACACCACGAGCTGCTAGCGCTTGCGCGATCTCTACTGTCATGCCTTCCATTGCAACAAGTTCTTCACTTGGCGCTTGTATGTTCTCTTGCTGTTGTAATGCATCAGCAAGTGCAATTTCTTTCGCACGGCTTTGCAGTAGTTCAACCAGTTCCGCATCCAGTTCGATTTCATCAAACGTTTCTGCAGGAACATAAGCAATTTCTTCAAGCGAGGTGAAGCCCATTTCTACCAATGCCATCGCCAAATCTTCCGCGATATCCAGACGGGTAACAAACATGTCTAAATATTGTTGCGCTTCGTTTTGTTGACGGGCGTAGTATTCCTCTTCCAGCATCATGTCCAGCTTGTAGCCAGTCAATTCAGATGCCAGACGAACGTTCTGACCTTGTGAACCAATCGCACGTGCCAACTGATCGCTGGTTGCGAAAATGATATCTGCAGTACGTGCATCTTCATCGATGACAATACTCGATACATCTGCTGGTTCCAATGCACTTGCGATATATTGCGCAGGATCATCCGACCAAACTACCACATCAATACGCTCGCCATTGAGCTCTTGCTGTACAGCTTGAATACGGGTACCACGCATACCAATACAAGCACCCACCGGGTCAATACGGTGGTCATTGGTTTTCACTGCAATTTTAGCACGAACGCCTGGTTGGCGAGCCGCCGCTTTAATTTCAATAATTTCTTCAGAAATCTCAGGGATTTCTTTCTTCATCAATGCAATCAGCATATCCGGTTTAGCACGTGACAGTTGTAACTGCGCACCACGACCTTCACGGTTGACATTGAATAGAATCGCATTCACGCGTTGCTTCGGACGAAGGATTTCTTTCGGAATCATTTCTTCGCGAGCAAGATACGCTTCAGCATTGTCACCTAGGTCAATGATAAAGCCGTCTTTGGTTTGTTTTTTCACTTCACCGTAGATCAGCTCGCCGACTTTAGATTCGTAAGCATCGGCTACGAGTGCACGTTCTGCTTCACGGATCTTCTGTACGATCACTTGCTTGGCAATTTGCGCTGCAATACGACCGAAGTCAATCGATTCAACTTCAAGCTCACGAATGTCGCCAATCGACCATTTTGCCGGATCAACATCAGAGATGGCATCCTGACAAGCTGGCATTTCATGGTCTTCGTCTGCAACCACTTCCCACTGACGGAAAGTACGATAGTCACCTGTTTTACGATCGATTTCCACACGTAAACGTGCTTCTTCCGAATGTGTTCCTTCGTAGAATTTTTTCTTTGTCGCAGCAACTAAAGCTTGCTCAAGCGCTTCAAAGATCGCTTCACGAGGTACACCTTTTTCGTTACTAACCGTTTCAACGACGGTCAGAATTTCACGTGCCATACGTCACCTATTCGTTAAATTTTTATTTATTAAATTAATCTTGGAAGACCAAATTTGCTTTATCGATATTGTGACTGTCGATCTCCAATACCTGTTGCTTTTCTACTTCAACCTGAATCATTTCATTTTCAAGATCGACAGCAACCAGTTTGGCCTGGAATTTACGACGGTTATCTACCGCACTGATCAAACGTAGTGCTACGGTATGACCGATATAGCCTGACATCTGCTCGAGCTGGAAGAATGGACGGTCCCAGCCTGGCGAAGATACTTCAAGTGAATATTCACCCGAGATCGGATCATGAACATCCAGCATTGCACCCACTTGCTGCGTGACACGCACACAATCCTGAACGCCAATACCACGCCCCTGCTCTTCTTCACCATCTTCATTGATTGCTGGTGCAACGCTCTCATCGACTGGCTTGTCGATGTAGATACGTAATAACGAACATTTACCCTGTGGCAGGAATTCAATCCCCCAAAGGTTTACATTACAGGCTTCAACTGCTGGTGCAATCAAGTCCTGAAGTGCTTGAGTTTTATTTGATAGCTTCATTTACTCTCGTCATCTGGTGCGATTTTATGATCTATTTGACCACTACAAACCAATACAAACTATAGTAGTAGTGAAACATGGAGATTTGACCAAATAATGTCGACACTACACGATAGCCAATAAAAAAGGGCGTAAATCGCCCCAATTAATGCACAATTTAAGATTTTTTCAAATCCCACTGTGCAAAAAGGCCCACCTTGTTGTGAGCCTCTTTTTAGAAACTTGGTAGCGGGAGCTGGATTTGAACCAACGACCTTCGGGTTATGAGCCCGACGAGCTACCAGACTGCTCCATCCCGCATCAACGTGCAAAAATTATATACAAAAGATGAGAACTTTTCAATCAAAACCACATCATTCTGCATATTTGTCATCTGTCGCTGAAAAAGTGGTAGCGGGAGCTGGATTTGAACCAACGACCTTCGGGTTATGAGCCCGACGAGCTACCAGACTGCTCCATCCCGCATCAGCGTACAAATAACATTCAGTTTAAAAAACTTAAACTGCTTTTAAAGTTTGCATCTTTAAAAGATTGGTAGCGGGAGCTGGATTTGAACCAACGACCTTCGGGTTATGAGCCCGACGAGCTACCAGACTGCTCCATCCCGCAACAACATGCAAATTAATTTTCTCAACTTAAAACCTGTTTAAGCTGCCTCTTGAAAGTTTGCGCCTTTAAAAAGGATTGATTGGTAGCGGGAGCTGGATTTGAACCAACGACCTTCGGGTTATGAGCCCGACGAGCTACCAGACTGCTCCATCCCGCATCAACAGAAGTTTTTTCAGCTGCATACACCAACTTAAATTTCTGGATTATAAGTTGGTGCGGAAGGGGGGACTTGAACCCCCACGCCCGAAAGCACTACCACCTCAAGGTAGCGTGTCTACCAATTCCACCACCACCGCAGCTGTGACGCATTCTAGTCGTATCACTGAAAAAAAGAAAGGATTAATTAAAACTATTCGGTCGTTTCTGGTGCAGTTGGTGAAGTTTCATTCGATTGTACAGGTGTGGTCGGCGCAGACTGAACCGATCCCAAACTATAGGCATTCGAGGTTTGTTGCTTGGCTAAAATCGCCAAAGTCAGACTGGTTACGAAAAACAGTGCAGTAAAAATTGCAGTCAAACGGGTCATGAAATTACCCGAACCCGATGCTCCGAATACTGTCGCTGCACCACCGCCACCGAAAGAGGCACCAGCATCTGCACCTTTACCATGCTGAACCAAAATCAAGACAATCATCAAAACAGCTAAGATAATATGTACTACCAGCACAAAAGTTTGCATGCTGAACTCCTAATTATTGTGTATTTGCAAATGCATGAGCAATTTTATGGAACGACTCAGCATTGAGTGATGCACCACCGACCAATGCCCCGTTGATATCTGGGCAGGCTGCTAACTCTACTGCATTTTCCGGCTTGACACTACCACCATATAAAATCGCCATCGTCGCGCCATAACCAGTGATCTGGCTTAAACCTTGACGGATTTGTGCATGCATGGCCTGTGCATCTTCAGGAGAAGCAGTTTTACCAGTTCCAATTGCCCAGATCGGTTCATAGGCAATCACGATATTTTTCCATTGCTCAGCTTCAACCACAGCAGCAATATCACAAATCTGTTGTAGCACTACAGCTTCTGCCTGCCCTGCTTCACGTTGTTCCAGGCTTTCACCAACGCAATAAATCACGGTCAAACCGGCACTTAAGGCATTCTTGATTTTCGCATTTAAAATATCAGCATTTTCCGCAAATATTTCACGGCGTTCAGAATGACCCACTAGTACATAGTGAATTTGACTATCGGCCAACAATTCAGCACTGACTTCACCAGTGTAGGGACCTGTTCCAGAAATACGTGAAACATCTTGTGCTACGGTATAAATCGGACGAACCGCAGATGACAGCTCTGCCTGAATCTGGCTTAAGGCAATGGCAATCGGTGCCACACCTAAATGACATTGATCTTCGGCAATTGGCGCAGTTTCCAGCAAATTCTTAATACCACGCACCAAGCTCAATGCATCTGCCTGCACCGGATTCATTTTCCAGTTACCTATCACCCAAGGGGTAATCGTCGAAACCGACATAATTAACCTATTTCATTTACATATTTTGAATTGGGCACATTCTACACGGAATTGGAAAATTAAAAGAATAGTTTTCTTATCACTCCTTCTCAGTTTAGACTATCCAAAATGGTTATTTTTTGTTATCACTTAAAAAAATGGGGACTTCTTCCAACCAGTTCATGCTTTTACTGGAGATGAGGAAGCTAGCAGCACTCTTGGCTATGGTATTTTTACGTAACAAACGTATAATTTTAGTATAGCAATTAAAAGAATTTGATGAGTAGGCATTTATAGCATGACAGCATTACAGGGGTCGCCAAGATTTACCGGATTTATTCGTCGTTTGGTCGAGGAAGGCGTCATCTCGGCTGAAGATATGCGCAGTGCATTAGCGCATGCCAAACAAGAAAAAATCGATATTGTGGCTGAGTTAATTAACCAGCAGCAACTTTCTCCAACCGTCATTGCTGAAACGATTTCAGTCGAATTTGGCGAACCGCTGTTTGATATCAGTGCCTATGATCCTGCTCAAATTCTTCGGGATGCGATTGATGAAAAGCTGATTACCAAGCATCGCATTCTGCCGATTTTTAGAAATTCCAGTATTTTATATGTTGCGACCAGTAACCCGACCAATATCGAAGCGATTGATGCAGTCCGCTTTTCCACCAAACTCAATATTGAAACCATTATTGTTGAACACAATAAACTTGAAAAACTGATCGAGCAGAATTTTACCGAAGAAAGTACCTTTGAATTCGATGAAGACTTTGATCTGGATGTTGATGTCGAATCTGCTGATCCGAATAAAGAAGAGGATGACAGTAACAAGGGTGAAGAAGCACCGATTGTCAAATATATTAATAAATTACTAATTGATGCGATCCGTATGGGGGCTTCAGACTTACATTTTGAACCTTATGAAAAAATCTATCGGGTACGTTACCGGGTAGATGGGGTATTACGCCAGATTGCAACACCACCACTACAGCTGGCAAATCGCTTGTCTTCGCGTCTTAAAGTCATGTCGCAAATGGACATTTCTGAAAAACGGGTACCGCAAGATGGTCGTATTAAATTAAAACTTTCTAAAAATAAAGCCATTGATTTCCGTGTCAACTCTCTCCCTACCCTGTTTGGTGAGAAGCTGGTACTGCGAATTCTGGATCCCTCCAGCGCGATGTTGGGAATTGATGCACTAGGTTATGAACCGGAACAAAAAGACCTTTTTATGCAAGCGCTGGACAAACCGCAAGGCATGCTCCTGATCACTGGTCCAACAGGTTCCGGTAAAACCGTTTCACTGTATACCGGTCTGAATATCCTCAATCGTGAAGATACCAATATTTCGACAGCGGAAGATCCGGTCGAGATTAACTTACAAGGCATTAATCAAGTCAACGTCAACAATAAAGTTGGTCTTACCTTCTCTGCCGCACTGAA
This sequence comes from Acinetobacter sp. AR2-3, assembly GCF_001878775.1. NCBI lineage: Bacteria > Pseudomonadati > Pseudomonadota > Gammaproteobacteria > Moraxellales > Moraxellaceae > Acinetobacter > Acinetobacter sp. AR2-3. The sequence continues at coordinate 80,783 of NZ_MJIQ01000045.1, read as the reverse complement.
GTCCTTCTTACGTCAAGACCCGGACATCGTAATGGTCGGTGAGATCCGGGATCTGGAAACTGCCGAGATTGCGATTAAAGCGGCGCAGACCGGTCATATGGTGATGTCGACCTTGCATACCAATAGTGCGCCTGAGACCTTGACCCGTTTACGAAACATGGGGGTGCCCTCTTTCAATATTGCCACTTCAGTAAACCTGGTCATTGCACAACGGTTGGCGCGTCGTTTGTGTTCACAATGCAAGAAACCTGCAGATATTCCGCAACAAAGCTTACTGGAGATGGGCTTTACCGAAACCGACTTGCAGCAACCTGAGTTCCAAATTTATGAACCGGTGGGCTGCAATGAATGTCGTGAAGGCTATAAGGGTCGTGTAGGTATTTATGAAGTTATGAAAGTAACACCCGAAATTTCCAGAATTATTATGGAGGACGGCAATGCACTTGAAATTGCAGATGCTTCCGCACGTGCAGGTTTTAACAATTTACGCCGGTCAGGTTTAATCAAGGTGATGCAGGGGGTGACTTCTTTACAGGAAGTCAATCGTGTCACCAGCGAATGATCGGGCGCTGATCTAAAATAAGGATAAAGGTATGGCAGCAGTAAAGAAAGGCCAGATGATGCCGATCTTCAGCTATGAAGGAATTGATCGTAAAGGGGCAAAGATCAAGGGGGAATTGCCAGCAAAAAATATGGCTCTGGCCAAGGTCACCCTTCGGAAACAAGGCATCAGCATCAAGACCATTCGGGAAAAGAAAAAAAATATCCTTGAAGGCTTGATGAAGAAAAAAGTCTCAACACTGGATATTACAATTTTTACCCGACAGTTGGCGACCATGATGAAAGCCGGGGTACCACTGGTACAAGGCTTTGAAATTGTCGCAGAAGGTCTGGAAAATCCGGCGATGCGTGAAGTTGTACTAGGAATTAAAGGTGAGGTTGAAGGCGGTAATACTTTTGCCGGAGCACTGCGCAAATATCCACAATATTTCGACAACCTATTCTGTTCACTGGTCGAATCTGGTGAACAATCTGGTGCTTTAGAAACCATGCTAGATCGCGTTGCGATTTACAAAGAAAAAAGCGAACTACTCAAGCAAAAAATCAAAAAAGCCATGAAATATCCTGCTGCGGTGGTTGTAGTCGCCCTAATTGTTACCATCATTCTGATGGTCAAAGTGGTCCCGGTTTTCCAGGATTTATTCTCTTCATTTGGTGCGGACTTACCGGCTTTTACCAAAATGGTGGTCAATATGTCGGAATGGATGCAAAAGTATTGGTTCCTGCTGATTATCGCCATTGGGGCCGTGATTACCGCTTTTCTTGAAGCGAAAAAACGCAGCAAGAAATTCCGCGATTTTCTGGATAAGGCCGCACTCAAAGCCCCGATTTTTGGTGACCTGGTGTATAAAGCGATTATTGCACGTTATAGCCGCACTTTGGCCACGACTTTCGCAGCTGGTGTTCCCTTGATTGATGCACTGGAATCCACTGCCGGCGCTACCAATAACGTCGTGTATGAAGATGCCGTGATGAAAATCCGTGAAGATGTCGCCACAGGTCAACAACTACAGTTTGCCATGCGCGTGACCAACAAATTCCCATCCATGGCAGTACAAATGGTCGCGATTGGTGAAGAATCTGGTGCACTAGATGCCATGCTAGACAAAGTAGCCACACATTATGAAAATGAAGTCGACAATGCAGTTGACGGCTTAACCTCGATGATGGAACCGCTCATTATGGCTGTTCTCGGTGTGCTTGTCGGTGGTCTGGTGATTGCCATGTACCTTCCAATTTTCCAAATGGGTTCTGTGGTTTAATGCACGATTTTCTTCAATATTTTATTCAAAACCCAACGGCGTTGTATATCGCAGTTGGGCTTTTTAGTTTATGTATCGGCAGCTTTCTGAATGTCGTGATTTACCGCACTCCCAAGATGATGGAACAGGAATGGCGTACTGATTGCCAGATGTTCCTGCATCCGGAACAGCCGGTGATTGATGAAACTAAGTTAAGTTTAAGCAAACCCGCTTCAGCTTGCCCCAAGTGTCATCAGCCAATCCGCTGGTACCAGAATATTCCCGTCATTAGCTGGCTGGTCCTGCGCGGAAAATGTAGCAACTGCCAGAATCCGATCAGCATCCGTTATCCTTTGGTTGAAATTCTGACGGCAGTTTGTGCACTCCTTGTCGTAGCAGTATTTGGCCCTACCCTACAAATGCTGTTTGGCCTGATCCTGACTTATGTGCTGATCGCACTCACTTTTATTGATTTTGACACCCAGTTATTGCCTGACCGTTATACTTTACCCTTGGCCGCGCTAGGTTTGGGGGTAAATAGTTATGCACTTTATACCTTACCCGGTGCTGCCATCTGGGGCTATATTATTGGTTTCCTGTGTCTGTGGGTGGTGTATTATGCATTTAAAATCGTTACCGGCAAGGAAGGTATGGGCTATGGCGATTTTAAATTGCTTGCCGCCCTGGGTGCCTGGATGGGGCCTTTATTACTGCCTTTAATTGTGCTGCTGTCTTCTCTGGTTGGTGCGATTATCGGGATTATCCTACTGAAAGTCCGCAAGGAAAATCAGCCTTTTGCCTTTGGTCCCTATATCGCGATTGCCGGCTGGATTGCTTTTTTGTGGGGCGAGCAGATTATGAAAGTGTATTTAGGTCAATAAAGTGAAATTTATACTCGGATTAACCGGCGGGATTGGCAGTGGCAAGTCTGCTGCCAGTCAGTGGTTTGAAGCACAAGGGATCACGGTAGTCGATGCCGATGTGGTAGCGCGTGAAGTGGTCGAAATTGGGCAGCCTGCACTTACCCAGATCCAGCAGGCTTTTGGCGATTGGGTACTGCTTGCCGATGGCTCACTGAATCGTCGTGCCTTGCGTGAATATATCTTCCAGTCTCCTGAAGCACGCAAGACCCTGGAAAGTATTACCCATCCGGCAATTCGCACTTCCATTATCCAGCAACTACATGCTGCGCAAAGTCCCTATGCCATTCTGGTTTCACCACTTTTATTTGAAACCAATCAGCACGAACTCACTCAGCATACCTTACTGATTGATGCCACCATCGAACTGCAAATTGAGCGGGCCTCACAACGTGATGGCCAGAATATCGAACAAATTCGCAATATCATTGCCGCCCAAATGTCCCGCGAACAAAAGCAGACCATGGCCGATGATATTGTCCTAAATGATGGTCATCTGGATCATCTCTATGCTCATCTCAGACCATTACATCAAAAATATTTAAACATGGCAGCCAGCTGAAGCATAAAAAAAGCAGTCTGATTAAGACTGCTTTTTTTGTTCTGCTAATTTTCGGCTCAGACTGTCCTGATGCTGTAACCAGCGCCACGGCTGTAAGGCCCCGACGGCCATACCCATCAGGCCACACACCATGGCCAGACTTAAAGTTTCATTTAATAAAGGTACAGCCAGAATTGCCGCAATAAAAGGTGCAAGATTGGTAATACTGCCTGCCTTAAATGCACCAAGACGCTTGATGGCTTCTACATAGCTTAAAGTAGCAATAATCACCACAAATATGCCGTGAAAAATGGTCTGAAACAGTAAATGCTTGGGTTCAGGCACACTCAAATTTTTCGGTAAAAATAGCAGATAAATCGGCACATATATCACTGCCGACCAGATCGCGACACCACACATTGCCTGCCATGCAGTTAGCTGATATTTACGCAATAAAACAGTAAAAATCGCCCAAAGTATGGCACTGATAAAAAACAGCCCGTCCCCTGCCCCAAAGGCTACACCAGTTTCCCGATACATCAGCATACTCATGAGACATAGTACGACGATCATAATGATCAGGCTGGCCCAGGTATGTTTATCAAAAGCCTGCCCCATCAGAAAAAAAGCCATGATCGCGGTACAGATCGGAATACAGCCATTCAAGAAAATTGCAGCATGGGCGGTAGGTGCGTAGTGAAAAGCACTATAGGCAAACAGGCAATAAATCACCCCGCCAATCATAGCTAAAATAAAAGGCTCTTTTTTCAGTAAAAAAGCGGCCTCTTTACGATAAAGCAAGATCGGCATCAGAATCAGGAAGGCCAAAGAAAAACGCAAGGCCACAATATCCCAAGCACTGATCTGCCACAGCGCATTCAGGCGGGCTGTTAAAGTAAAACCGCCCCAGATGCACATGGTAACAACTAAAAAAACATAGCCTTGGGTACGGTCTGACAATGCCATCATCAATTAAAGGTTACGTTGACGGCAGGCTTCATACAGCGCCATGCCTGTAGCCACACTGACATTCAGACTTTGTAGATTACCTGCCATCGGAATATACACGGTCTGATCACATTGGCTTTGCGTAATTGGACGTAGGCCAGTATCTTCCGCACCCATCACGATACAGACGCCAGTACCGGTAAAATCAAAATTTTGAATCGGCAGCGCTTTTTCATCCAGCATAGTTCCGACAACACGAACATTAAAATCTTCTTTGATTTGACCCAAAGTACGCGCCAGATTGGTGACCTGAATGAATTTGACTTTGTCCGCACCACCTGCAGCCACTTTACGTGCAGTCGGGGTTAACGTTGCAGAACGATCACGTGGCGCAATCACTGCCTCAACGCCCATTGCAGCGGCTGTACGGATACAGGCACCGAGATTATGCGGATCGGTAATATGATCGAGGGCCAATAACAACGCTTGAGGATTCGCACTCAACAAGGATTCAAGATCTTTTTCATTCAGGGTTGGATGAGCACGAACTGCGGCTACGACCCCCTGATGAAACGGTTGCCCGGCCAGTTTCTCCAGTTTGTCACGGCTGGCTTGCTGCACACTGATCCCAAACGGTTCAGCCAGTTCCAGTACACGCTTTAAACGCTGATCATCGCGTCCTTTGAGAGTGAATAATGTCAAGACACGTTCAGGCTCAAGCTCTAACAATGACTCCACTGAATGTACGCCATAAAAATATTCAGGTTTTGCCATGAACGACCTCTAGATTAGTTATATACAAAAGAAAAATCCCGTAAAGCTGACTTCACAGGATTTCTATAGCTGATTAGTTTAACCGATTCGCACTGAAATTTCTTGCCCGGTTTACACTGATCTTGAATCTGGACTTAACCTTCAAAATGGCAGACATAGTCCAGCACATCATCGGTTTCGATTTTAAAACGGCTATTGCCCGGCACATAGAAAGACTGCCCCGCACGGAACAGCTCACTTTCTTCGCTATCGCCAATCTGAACACGGCATTCACCTGAAACAATTTCCATACGCTCAGGAACATGTGTTTCAAAGGTCAAGGCATTTTCTGATGGCAGAATGACACCCAAAGTTTTTTTGGTCCCGTCTTCAAATTGTACAATGTGGCTAATACACAACCCGCCGAAATATACATTAGATTTTTTAAGTACAGATACATGATCAAACTGAGCTGACATGCGATTTCTCCAGATAAAGCATTTTGTAATATTTTGATTGCTGTAGTTTAAATGTGCACCCTCAACTAATCAATCGAAGTTTGTCGGCGTCGATCAAATATTCTGTATCACCTGAACCCCTTCTATTTACAGCATGTTTTGGCCTGTATTTTGCTGATAGATAAACTTAAGTTTCGATCTGCACGCGCTCTTTTAAAAACAGGCTCAATTGAGTCTTTAATTTAAAGATTGGGGATGTCAAAAATATGAAAATCAGCAGTGCATTAACGGACTTCTGAGTCAGCTTCTTGCGAAAATACAGTGAAATAAGCATATATAAATCGCTAAAATTTAAGATAGAATGAAATTGATTCGTCCTGATTTATAATAATCACAGCCATGTTGCGACCCCAATCCGACATCAGGCTATTTCAATCAAACTTTTCGCAGCCCGGATGCGTTTATGCTGACACATTTAACTCTGATCAATTTTGCTTTAGCTGAACATCTTGCTATTGATATTGATAAAGGTTTTAACGTTTTAACCGGTGAAACCGGTGCAGGTAAATCCCTCTTACTGGATGCATTGTCTGCCTGTTTGGGTGAGCGAACCGATACCAATTATGTACGTTATGGCTCAGAAAAAGCCGATGTCACTGCCAGTTTCAGCTATCAGGAACACAGTCCTGAAGCCGCATGGTTAAAAGAACATGAGCTGGATGACGAATCAGGTGAAATTCATTTACGCCGGGTGATTTTTGCTACCGGCCGCAGCAAGGCCTGGATCAATGGACGTCCGAGCAGCCTGTCTGAACTGAAAGAAATTGGGCGTTTACTGGTACAACTCTATAGCCAGCATAGTCAGCAGCAACTTCTGGAACCGCCTTATCCGAAGCACTGGCTGGATCGTTATTATCATTTTTATGCGCCGGCTCAAGCAGTACGTGATGCGTATAGCACTTGGCAAAAAAATATTCGCCAGCATCAGGCAGCTTTGGATGCACAAGCGACACGCAAGCAGCGTCTGGAAACCCTTGAGCTGCAACTCGAAGAACTGGAAGAAATTGTTCAGACGGATTATCCTGAAATTGAACAGGAATTTGATCGGCTCTCGCATCATGAAGCCATTATGCAGGACTGTGTCTATAGCCTGAATGTGCTGGATGAAGCTGAACAGAATATCACTCAGGAACTGGCATCAATTATGCGTCGGGTTGAGTCGCATGCCGGACGCAGTGAACAGCTTTCCGGGATTTATACTTCCCTACTGAATGCTCAAAGCGAACTTGAAGATGCAGCAGCGAATTTACGCCAGTTTATGGATCGGCAGAGTTTTGATCCTGAACGCATGGAAGTACTGAATTCAACTTTAGAAATCTTCCATCGTCTGGCACGTAAATATCGTACCCAGCCAGAATTACTGAAAGAAGAATATGAAGCCTGGCAAAGTGAACTGGAACAGTTACATCAACTGGAAGATCCGGAAACACTGGCTGAACAGGTAGCAGTGTCTTATCAGGAATTTCTGGATAAAGCCCAACATCTGGATCAGATTCGCCGTGAAGCCGCAGCACCTTTGGCCAAGCAGCTCACTGAGCAGGTCAAACAGCTGGCACTGCCTGAAGCACATTTTGAGTTTAAGTTTGAGCCTCTGGAACATCCATCTAGCGAAGGCCTGAGCTTTATCCAGCTACTTTTTACTGCCAATAAAGGCATTCCGGCACAGCCTTTGGCCCGGGTTGCATCAGGTGGTGAGCTTTCGCGTATTGCGTTGGTGATGCAAGTCATGAATGCGGAAAAAACCGAAGCGGAAGTGCTGGTCTTTGATGAAATTGATGTCGGGATCAGTGGTGGTACCGCAGAGATTGTCGGGCGTTTACTGGCCGATCTGGCCCAACATGTACAGATTCTGTGTATTACCCATCAGGCGCAGGTTGCAGCACAATCTGATCAGCACCTACTGGTGAAAAAACAGCAGACTGATCCTGCCAGCAGCACGATTATCAATCTTGAAGAAAATGAAATAATTCAGGAGCTTGCAAGAATGACAGGTGGTGTAGAGATTAGTGAAACCACCTTGCAACATGCCCGTCAGTTACGTCAGCTGAAATTTCAGCAGGCTTAAATATTTACAATCTGGACAAATAAAATTTGGTGAATCCAAGAAGCTCTAGTAACGTAGCTATTAGGATCATAGGATTTCTCTGCGAAGAAATTAATTTTAAGGAGAACTGCTCAGGTGACCAAACAGTTTCTGACACATCGTTGTCTGATTGCACCGCCGCATGCGAATGATGATTTTTTTGCCCAGACGGTCATTTATCTCGCACGGCATGATGAAGATGGTGCGCAAGGCATCATTATCAATCGACCTGCCGGCATTCAAATTAAAGAATTGCTGAATGATCTTGATATTGAAGCAGACAATGTCAATCCGCATGAAGTATTGCAAGGTGGTCCATTACGCCCTGAGGCCGGCTTTGTCCTGCATACCGGTCAGCCGACCTGGCATTCGTCTATTGCCGTAGGCGAGAATGTCTGTATTACCACATCGAAAGATATTCTGGATGCCATTGCGCATAATGAAGGCGTTGGTCGCTATCAGATTGCACTTGGCTATGCCAGCTGGGGCAAACACCAGCTGGAACAGGAAATTGCTCGTGGTGACTGGCTGATTTGTGATTCCGATATGGATCTGATTTTTAATTTACCTTATAACGACCGTTGGGACGCTGCCTATAAAAAAATGGGGGTAGACCGCAACTGGTTATCTTCCGAGATTGGACATGCCTGATGTAAACGCGCCACAAACCATTATGGCGTTTGATTTTGGTACACAAAAAATGGGAATGTCGGTCGGACAATCCCTGATTGCTAGTGCCAATCCCCTACCCTTATTTCCCATGAAAGATGGTATTCCCAACTGGGATGAACTACTCAAAATCGTGAAAAGCCATCAACCCAATTTATTTCTGGTCGGCTTACCATTGAATATGGATGATAGTGAATCGGAGCTGTCGACACGGGCGCGAAAATTTGCCCGCCGTTTACGTCATCAGACCAATATTGAAACCTGGATGGTGGATGAACGTTTGACCACCCGTGAAGCACGCGATGAACTGGATCATTACCAAGCTCAAGGTCGAGGCAAGAAACTCTCTGCGGACAGTATTGCGGCTGCCTTGTTGATTGAAAGCTGGTATCGCCATCCTGCCGGAATCACGCCTTAATCTGTTTTTAAATTTTTTTAAATCAGCATCCTTTAGGGTGCTTTTTTACACTCCAAAATGCTTCTTAAGGATAAAAATAACGAAAAGTCAGATTAATTCTCGGTGTTAAAACTTTGCTGGTTTTGCTGATACTGTGCTTCCAGTGCTGCTGCGTCGCGCCACGCATCACAATCAGTTGTCCACTGTGTAACAGCACATCGACTTTATCGCTGTGAATTTTATGCTTAAAGCTCATTTTACGGGTAGCTCCCAGACTTAGAGAAGCGATGACATTTTCCCGAGAGGTACCTGTATATAACGCCGGCTCATCATCACTATGCCAGCCCAAGCCTTGGGAACCATCTTCATACAAATTGGCCAGACAGGAATTAAAGGGATGACCGACCAGAATTTCAATATGCTGCTTTAAACGGAATAATCCGGGTGTCCATACCTGAGCTTGTTTGAGCGTACCAGAATAACGATACTGATAATGTTCATCGCCATACCAGACCACCTGGCGACCTGTGACATGGTGCTTGCCAAATAAATGCACTTCATCATGTTGCCAGGCCAGCTGACTGAGAAAATGCTGTAGATACTGCTGGCTTTGTTCCTGATCCAAAATCAGGCCATAATCCTCCACTACCCCATCAAAAGGTAATACATTGGCTTGCGGCTGGGGTGCAAATAAATCGAGAGTCATATCAATTCAATCCAGTATCCACATGAAAATACTGACATTCGACCTAAAGGATTACAACTGCTCTTCACAAATGACTACAACATTTATGCTTGTGGCTAGCCTAATTCCTGCCTAGACTGAATTCAACTTTCACAATAAAAATAATCCTTTTATGAACTTATGGCAGCTGTTTCAGAAACTTCGTCCCTTTGTTCAGCCTTACCGGTTGCTGGTGATTGCCACGCTGATTCTGACCCTGATTGGCTCATTCACCGCACAGGTCAATGCCATTACCTTGCAATATGCGGTCGACAGCATCAATTCGCTACTCGAAACCGGTCAAGGACTGGAACAAGGCTGGCATATTCTGATCACGATTTCGGCGATTTTGCTCGGCAAAGAAATTATCAATGCCTTTGTCCAGTTCGGGCAGAAGTTCTATGGAGAGAAACTGCGGATTTTTGTCTCTCAGGATCTGGCCCAAGGGATTATTGAAAAATTTTTAAAATATCGGCTGGAATTTTTTAATCAGGAAAATAACCAGGCCGGTAAATTACAGACCCGGATTGACCGTGGCATTGGCTCACTGACCCGTCTGGTGCAAATTTTCTTTATTGATATTTTACCGTTATTTACCAGTGCCATTGTGGCTTTGGGGCTAATGTACTATGCCAATGTGTATGTCGGTCTGGTCGCGACTGCTATTGTTCCTATCTATTTCTGGCTGACCTATAAGCAGGCACAAAAACTCGGGGGCTGGCGCCGCAGTCTTCGCGATGGTCGGGAGAGAAAAAGTCAGGGCATTCTCAGTATCATCAACTCGATTACCGTGATTAAGTCTTTTAACCGCGAATCGATTGAATCGGAAAAGCAGCTCGGTTTACAGCGTGAACTGACCGACAATCAGATGAAAACCCGCCAGACCAGTTTCCTGTTTGATGGCCTGAAAACTTTTCTGGAACAGATCGGGATTGTACTGATCATTATTTTAACCTCCTACTTTGTGCTGGATGGCCAGATGAGTATCGGTATGATCATGTTTCATGTGCTGCTATTTAATAATGTCTCTGCCCCAATTCGATCCCTGCACCGGATTTATGATGAAGTGAATGATGCCATGATCTATTCAGAAAGCTTTTTCAAAATTCTGGAGGCCGATGATGAAATTGAACAAAGCGGTCAGCAGAAACCGATTGTCCAAGGCAAATTTGAACTGAGTGGCGTGAATTTTTATTATCCAAACGGCCACCATGCCCTGAAAGATATTGATATGGAAATTCGCCCCAATAAAATTACCGCCTTGGTGGGCTTATCGGGTGCCGGAAAATCTACCCTCATCAGTTTGCTGGATAAATTTTATGAACCACAGCAAGGTCAGATCAAACTGGATGGCATTGACCTGAAAGATTATGACACCCAATATCTACGCGATCATATTGGTCTGGTCTTACAAAAAAATCATATTTTTCAGGGCACCATCTTTGACAATATCCGTTATGGTAAAACTACTGCCTCAATGGAGGATGTAATTGAGGCAGCAGAAAAAGCCTCGATTCATGAGCAGATTTTACAGTTACCGGATGGTTATGATAACGATGCCTTGATGCTGTCTGGCGGCCAGCAGCAACGGATTGCCTTGGCACGGATGTTCCTGAAAAATCCACCGATTATTTTTCTAGATGAACCGACGGCGAGTCTAGATGCAATTGCCACGGAACAGATTAAACACAGTCTGGACCAGATCAAGCAAGGCCGTACCGTGATCATCATTTCGCATAGCCTGTCGCAGATTATTGATGCGGATTATACTTACGTGATGAAAGAAGGAACGATTGCTGAGCATGGCGAGCACGACCAGCTTTATCATCAGCAAGGCGTGTATAAGGAAATCTTTGATGCGATGGCCAAAAGCCTGAATATTGAAAAAATTGCCAAAACTTTTGAAGATGATGCCGAGGAAGAAACTCATAGTTAGCTTCTCTATCTCAATAAAGAAACCTCCGGTACGGAGGTTTTTTTATTTTAATTTTTTAAGATTTAACGCTGAACTTTCTGTTCAATTTCTTCAACACTGGTATGACGCACATCAAAACCTTTGACCATATAGATCACCTGTTCCGAAATATTCCGGGCATGATCGCCAATTCTTTCGAGTGAACGCAGCACCCACAATACATTGATGACACGACTGATATGCCGTGGGTCTTCAATCATATAAGTCATAAGCGTACGTGTGGCTGACTGATATTCACGGTCAATATCCGCATCCGCCAACATGACCTTCAAAGCTTGATCTACATCCAGACGCGCAAAAGCATCCAGTGCATCATGAATCATCACCCGCACCTGGTTGCCAATATGCCGGGTTTCCATATAACCGCGTGGTGAGCTACCCTCTTCACACAAGCTTTGTGCAATTCGGCCTATTTTCGAGGCTTCATCGCCAATCCGTTCCAGATCGGTATTGGCCTTGGACATGGCAAGCACCATACGTAAATCAATCGCGGCAGGATGACGGCGCGCCAGAATCAGGGTCAGCGCTTCATCAATATCTCGTTCCATCTGATTGACGACATTATCTTGAAACTGCACATCTACTGCCATTGAGACATCTGTGTCCAATAGGGCATGAATGGCATTAGCTACCTGCTGTTCTACCAGTCCGCCCATCGTCATGAATTTGGTATTTACGTCCTGCAGTTCTTCATTAAATTGCGAAGAAATGTGATGACTTAATACAGGATTATTTGGACACAAGGAAAGCTACTCCTGAACGATAGAGGACAATGATCAATAATAAATCATATTAAAGCATATCCATGATGAAAGTTTGATGACAATAGTAGCCTCATAGAGGCTGAGGCGAATCATATTCAATCAGCCAGGCATTCAGCTCTGCCAGTTCCTTTTCGGTTAACTGCCCGACCGAGGCCTGCAATTGCAGCACATGCAACAGATAATCATATTTGGCATTCAAATAATCGGTCTTGGCAGAAAAGGCATTACGCTGTGCCAGCAACACATCGACCATGGTTTTTAAGCCTTCCTGATATTGGGCTCTGGACGCTTGTGAGACAATTTCCGAAGAGTCCATCGCGGCTTTACGTGCATTCAGTTTGGCCTGATCGGTTTCTACCTGCATAAAGGACTGTTTCACATCGGTATTGGCTTTACGGATAGCCGCATCCAGTTGCGCTTCACTTTTTTGCACATTAACGCCGGCCTGACGGATACTTTTTTGCGTGCGTCCACCGCTAAATACATTCCAGTTCACCTCCACCCCAATCTGGTCGAAATCTCCATTGCTGGACATGATCGTAGCCGGACTTTGCTTTAAATAGCCATAGGTTCCGACCGCTTCGACCTGCGGATAGAGCGCAGCCTGTTCGACCCGTTTGGCATCTTCAGAATAGCGCTTTTGCAGACGCGCTTGCAGAATATTCAGATTTTGGCTTTGTGCTAATTCGGTCCAGGACTGCATATCACTTGGAACCGGTTTCTGGAACTGGAAATCGTTGCGTAATACTGCAAGATTTTCCTGATAAGGGCCGATTAACTGTGCCAGCTGTTCTTGGGCCAGTACCAGCTGAACTTGAGTCGAAATCCGGTTGGCTTGGGCACTCTGATACTGGGCATTGGCTTCACTGACCTCACTGCGCGCCACCAGACCTTCTTTGAGCTTAGCATTCATCATCCGTAACTGCTCAGACAGTGCCTGCTCTTCCTGTAAATAGGCCGTGGTTAAAGACTGCTGCCGCAAGACATTAAAATAGGCTTCGGCCACCTGTAAAATATGCTGCTGTTTTTGCAGACGCAGACTGACTTCACTGAGTTCGACCGAGGTTGTGACCTGCTTATAACCTTGCCAGGCATCCCAGCGAAATAAAGGTTGGCGTGCGGTTAAGGCCACCTGACGGCTGGTTGTACTGGAACTTTGCAACTCACCAAATTCAGCAGGCAAACCTTCAGACTCTGAGTTGTTGACGGACTGGTTTTTACGGGTCACATTTCCAGATAAAGTCACGGTCGGCAGCAAATTGCCGCTGGCAATCCCCAGATTGAGCTGATCGGCCTGATACTGCAACACATTCGCCTGCCAGTTCGGGTCATTTTGCTGGGCGCGCGCATAGGCTTCTTGCAAATCCAGTGCAAAAACTGCCGGACTACTTGCCAATATCCCCGCCATGACACTGAGTTTTAGTTTCATTTTATAGTGTTCATCCCTAACAGCCATTCAGATCAAAAAATGCTGGCGCTTTAAGCTAAGCCATACTAAAGAGATCTCTTGAATTTTTACGTATGATTTTTATTAACTTTTTAATATAACTATCGCGTTTTATTCACGATTAATTCAATTTTCAAGATCTCTGTCTGCAATGTAACAAAGCAATTCACAATACTAAACATAGTATTTTAATTTGATCTATACAATATACCTCCCAGTAAGGCCGTTATTTTCTGAATTCACCTATATACAGAGTCCTGAAGCATAGTGTTAATGCCATTCCCGTCGATATTCAAAGCCTGTTTGATTGCTGGTAGCGTGCTGCTTCTTGGGGGCTGCCAACAGCCTTCAGATCCACAGATCCAGGTCGAACAGACTGAGGCAAAGCAAACGCAAAGTGCAGTCAATGACTTTAGCCTCATGTGCCAGAATATTGAAAAAAATATGTCCCAGATTAATGACCAGCGCACGACGTTTGCGCTGGAGCAGATTAATCAGGATCTTAAAGTGTGCCTGCCGTTGATGGACTTGGCGGAGCAGAAGCACCTGATGCAGCGCTCTACCGAAATGTATCAGCGCTTTTTAAAGGTGGATCGCACCGAGTTCCAGCAACGCGCCTTTGAGCAGTATGCACTGGAAATGGCCCAGCATCCGACCATTCAGCACGCGCATTTTCAACAGCTCACCTCACGTGACCAGTATCTGTTAAAACACAAGGGGCAGGCTTATGTAGAACTGCTGGATCTGGGAGATGGCACTTTACATTATCGCCGCAGTCCGGAATATCTGGCGCGTATTTTTGCCCCTTATTTACCGGCCGCTGAAAAAGCCTTTATTGAAAATCTGGCGGAACAGAATATGGAACCGGTGCTGGTGGAAAAACGCCTGCAGATTGAAGCCGCTGATATTGCAGCCCGCAGTCTGCTTTGGGAAGACTATCTCAAGACTTATCCGAATAGCAGTTATAAACGCGATGCTGAATATCTGCTGAAGCAATATACCTATTTCCTGTTTAGAGGTACCGAGCAATCCCCGGTGTCGGAAGATTATCGCGATCGTTATGCTGTGGATACCAGTCATCTGGAAACTATTATTGGACTATCAAACGGCCAGAAATCAACGCTGTCCACACAGGCACGCCTGTTTCTGGAATTTCTGGACATGACTCCGGAACAGCGCCAACAAGTCTTGCCTGCCGATTATAGAAACCGCTCGGAAGCAGAACAGATTCTGTACTATGCCCAGATCAGCCCGCCCTCACAAAAATATGATAAAGACTGCTTTACCGATGCTATCTGTATCTAGTTGGGATCAGTTTCACCTTCAATCAATATCGCCATGTCTAAATCAATCCTCGTTTAAAGTTGAGCGATTTAGACCTGTCTATTCTGCCTAAACTGAGCTAAGCTTTAGCCTCGCTTGACGGAGCGCGAGTAATGCCTCGCTGAGATCATGTGATTCCTTTTATCGTTATCAGGAATTGAGCATGAGTACCGTTGAACCTGATCAGGTTAATACCTGCGTAGGAATCAAGCCAGCTAAAAACCCAGCCCTTGCTTTATCTGTTCAGGATAAATCTGCCTACGTTTTTGGTCGTGCTTGATTCGTTGATGTCATTCATAAGGATCATAGCCATGAACCAGTTAACGAATCTTTCTTCTGAAACTTCTCTCTCCGCTCATGAACAGGAAGCACGCGATTTAACGCGAATTCTACCCGCTTCACGTAAAGTCTATCTGCAAGGTTCCCGTCCTGATATTCAGGTACCCATGCGGGAAATTTCCTTAAGTGAAACCCCGACCAGTCTGGGCGGCGAACATAATCCACCTTTGATGGTCTATGACACTTCGGGTGTGTATACCGACCCCAACGTGACGATTGACCTGAACAAAGGTCTGCCGAATGTTCGTGAAAGCTGGATTGAACAGCGCAACGATAGCGAAATTCTGGATCAGCTCAGTTCTGAATTTGGCCGCCAGCGTTTACGCGACATCCGCACAGCCGCGATCCGTTTCGCACATATCCAAAAACCACGTAAAGCCAAACGTGGCTGCAACATTACCCAGATGCATTATGCCAAGCAAGGCATCATCACCCCGGAAATGGAATACATCGCCATTCGTGAAAACCTGCGCCAGCATGAAGGTGTCGATATGCGCCAACATCCGGGCCAGAATTTTGGTGCCCAGAATTTACGCGAAATCACGCCAGAATTTGTGCGTCAGGAAGTCGCCGCAGGACGCGCGATTATTCCGGCCAATATCAATCATCCGGAACTAGAACCGATGATCATCGGGCGTAATTTTTTGGTGAAAATCAATGCCAATATTGGTAATTCTGCACTCGGTTCAAGTATCGAAGAAGAAGTCTCGAAAATGACCTGGGCGACGCGCTGGGGTGCAGACACAATCATGGATCTTTCGACCGGCCAGAATATTCATGAAACCCGGGAATGGATTATCCGCAACTCTCCTGTACCAATTGGAACCGTACCAATCTATCAGGCACTGGAAAAAGTCAATGGTGTGGCCGAAGACCTGAGCTGGGAGATCTTTAAAGACACCCTGATTGAACAGGCTGAACAAGGCGTGGACTATTTCACCATTCATGCCGGCGTGCTTTTGAGATATGTACCGCTGACGGCGAATCGCTTAACCGGGATCGTCTCGCGTGGCGGTTCGATCATGGCGCAGTGGTGTCTGGCACATCATCAGGAAAACTTCTTGTATACCCATTTCGATGAAATCTGCGAGATCATGAAAGCCTATGATGTGTCTTTCAGTCTCGGGGATGGTTTGCGTCCCGGCTGTGTGCAGGATGCCAATGACGAAGCGCAATTTGCCGAACTTCGAACTTTGGGCGAACTGACCCACCGCGCCTGGGAACATGATGTTCAGGTGATAATTGAAGGTCCGGGCCATGTCCCGATGCATATGATCAAGGAAAATATGGACCTGCAACTCGAAGTCTGTAAAGAAGCACCCTTTTATACCTTGGGGCCTTTAACCACCGATATTGCACCGGGTTATGATCATATTACTTCAGCCATCGGCGCTGCGATGATTGGCTGGTATGGTACCGCAATGCTGTGTTATGTGACGCCGAAAGAGCATCTCGGCTTGCCAAATAAAAAAGATGTCAAAGATGGCATTATTACCTACAAGATTGCCGCACATGCAGCCGATCTGGCCAAAGGTCATCCGGGTGCACAGGCCCGGGATAATGCCCTGTCCAAAGCCCGTTTTGAGTTCCGCTGGGAAGACCAATTTAACTTGAGTCTGGATCCGGACACGGCGCGCAGCATGCATGATGAAACCATGCCGAAAGCCGCGCATAAATCGGCGCACTTTTGTTCCATGTGCGGACCGAAGTTCTGTTCAATGAAGATTAGCCAGAATGTTCGCGATTATGCCAGTCAACAGGCCAATCCTGATCAGCCAGCAAGCTCTCAGGCCGAAATAGAAGCCGGCATGGATCAGATGAAAGCCAGCTTCCATAACTCTGGTCAAAATTTATACCACAAACTATAAAACTGTAAAAAAAACAGTTGTCTTCAAAAAAAACTCAGATAGGATGAAAATAAATCAATTCATTCTATCTGAGCATATGAATATTATTAAACAGGCCTCTTATAATAAAAAAGACTTTCGCGTAGAGGCACGTGAATTCTTGTATCGGGGATTTATTCAGGTCGAAAAAGTCAGCCTGAAACACCGTCTATTTAATCAGGAAAGCTCAACCCCTATTTTGCAACGTGAGCTGATTCATCGGCCAGAAGCAGCGGGTGTGCTGATGTACAACCATCAACAGCAGAAATTCGGCCTGATCGAACAGTTCCGGATTGGCGGACTGGACGATGTCGATTCTCCTTGGCAACTCGAAGTGATTGCTGGCGTTCTGGATGGCGATGAAGCGCCTGAAACATGTATCCGTCGTGAAGCACTCGAAGAATCAGGCTGTAGCCTGGATGAGCTACAGCATATTTTCAGCTTCTATCCTTCCGCCGGGGCATGTTCTGAGCTGTTCCATTTATATGTGGCCCAGACCGAATTACCTGAACAGGGCGGTATTTTTGGCATGCCGGATGAAGGGGAAAATATCCAGCTGCATATTCTGGATTATGCCGACATTCCTGCCTTGCTCAGGAATGGTCGCTTAAGAAATGCACCTGTCATTATGGCCTTGCAATGGTTGCAACAACATATTCATACTGCAGGAATATGTCTAAGGGGAAAGACATGAGTTTTCAGCAGTCAAGTACAAGTACAAGTACACAGCCGGATTGGACCATGATCCAGATTTCTGATACCCATTTGATGAACCGGGAAGAGCTGGAATTTGCCCGGATGAATCCCGAGCAGAGTTTTCATGAGGTGATGCAGCAGATCCAACAGCGCTTTCCCCAAATGGATGCACTGATTCATACTGGTGATCTGGCGCAGGTGCCGGTCGAACAGACTTATCAGCGATATTTGGAATATATTCAGTCTTTAAACGTGCCGCATTATCAGATTCCAGGTAACCATGATGACATTCGGGTGTTCCCTTTTCACCAGAACGTGAATCAGGTACATGCCATTCATTTTGGCACCTGGACCATAATCCTGTTAAATAGTGCGGTTCAAGGCAAGGTGGATGGCTGGGTGGAACAAGCTCAACTGGATCAATTGGATCAATTATTGCTTGAATTTAAACATCAGCATGTCATTGTCGCTTGTCATCACCATCCTTTTGCGATGAAATCGCACTGGATTGATCAGCACCGGCTGAAAAATGCTGAAGATTTGAAAGATGTGCTGGCTCGGCATCAGAATATCAAGCTGGTTCTGTTTGGTCATGTGCATCAGGATTCCTGCAACGAATGGCATGGCATCTACTTTTTATCCACGCCATCGACCAGTGTGCAGTTTAAACCTAAAAGTGAAGATTTCGCGCTAGATCAGGCGGCACCAGGTTATCGTGTATTACATTTGCAACAAAATGGTGAGTTTGATACCTATATTGAACGGGTGGCATTGAGCCAGCAAAATATTAATACCGAAATTTCAGGTTATTAACTTTTCAATTTGTTTTTTTTGCATTACTTTATTGCAACCAAAGGAAATGTGATATGCATAGTCCAGACATCAAAGACTATCAATAAGCATAAAAAGTCTATATGATGACGGCCCCCATAGGAGGATAATCTTTCTACAGGGTGGATAAAAAACTGCATATCACCATATTTTTTGCGTAGCAATCATACGCATAGATGAGGAATGCCCTAAATGGCGAATGACAACCAAAATCAAGTCTTAGACAATCAAACTGATGTTGTAGAAGAGAAAGCTGCAAAGCGCGTACGCAAATCTAAGCCTAAAACGACTGACGGTGGTTCTACTGCTAGCTTATTTGGTATTGAACCTTATCAACCTAAAAAAAATGAAGAATACATGTCTGAAGGTCAGCTTCAGCATTTCCGCCAAATCTTGCTGGCTTGGAAAGCTGAGTTGATGTCAGAAGTGGATCGTACCCTGAATACGATGCAAGACGAAAATACTGCTCTTCCAGATGTGAATGACCGTGCCACTCAGGAAGAAGAGTTTGCGATTGAGTTACGTACCCGTGACCGTGAACGTAAACTGATTCGTAAAATCGAACAGTCGATCGAAGCAATCCAGAATGATGACTATGGTTTCTGTGAAACTTGTGGTATCGAGATTGGCTTGCGTCGTTTAGAAGCACGCCCAACGGCTACTTTATGTATTGACTGCAAAACACTTGCAGAAATCAAAGAGAAGCAAAATAACGGTTAAGCATGTCTGTAAATAATCCTCCCCTAACCCCTCCTTTAAAAAAGGAGGGGCACAACAGGATGGCTTATGTGGGCCGGTTCGCGCCATCGCCAACCGGCCCTTTGCATTTTGGCTCCCTCATTACCGCAGTTGCCAGTTACTGCGATGCCAAAGCCAATCAAGGCACATGGCTGGTTCGGGTTGAAGACACCGATATTCCTCGTATTTATCCCGGCAGCGAAGAGCATATTTTGCGTGCCATGGACGCCTTTCAGCTTGAGCCAGACGGCGAAATCATTTTCCAGAAAGACCGTTTAGATATTTATGCAGATGTGATCGAACAATTACGTCAGCAGGGTCTGGTTTATGCCTGTCAATGTACCCGTAAAATGCTCGGTTCCAATCATATCTATCAGGATACCTGCCGTGACCTAGCTCTGGCATTCGACAATCAAGCGATCCGTTTAAAAGTCGAAGATATCGAAATCTGTTTTGAAGATCAATTACAAGGTCGACACTGCTCAAAGCTGAAGAAAGATCTGGGCGATTTTGTCTTAAAACGTCGTGACGGGATTATTAATTATCAGCTGGCGGTAGTGGTCGATGACTATCTGCAAGGTATGACCCATGTGGTACGTGGTGCTGACCTGCTGGACAATACCGAACGTCAAATCTATCTGGGGCAGTTGCTCGGTTATCCGCGTCTGAATTATATGCATCTACCCCTGGCGATGAATGATCAGGGACAAAAACTCTCAAAACAGAATCTGGCCCAAGCACTGGATTTGACTCAGGCCCCACAACTCTTAAAACAGGCACTTAATGCTTTGCATCAGGCTGAAGTTGATCTAGATACGCCACAATGCATGCTGCAACAGGCGGTAGTACAATGGGACATTGAGCGGATTCCACATACAACTGAGCTACAAGGTCACTATTTATAAAAACAGCTTTTCACTTAAGCTAGACTTCTACAATGAAAAATAGATAGGAAGAAGAGTATGTTTTTTATTTTTGGCGTCGGCCCTAAAACTAAAACCATTGAGAAAAGCCAGTTTCTGTGTCCGGTCTGCCGTACCCGTTCGGGCTATGAGCTGAAACAACAGCGTAATTATTTTTCTTTGTTTTTTATACCTTTGATTCCACTTTCCAAGCCTAAAACTGCTTTTGTGACCTGTTCCAATTGTGGAACCGCAATGCCGAGCACGGTACTGGACCATGCTCAGCCAGAGCCAGGACGAAACTCCAATCTAGAAGCTTGATTCTTCGCGGCTTGGATTGACCTGACGCGTGGTCGAATCAATTTTCAGAATCAGACTGATCATGACCGCACAGATAATCAGGGATGAACCGCCATAACTAATAAATGGCAAGGTCAAACCCTTGGTCGGCAACATGCCCATATTCATACCGGCATTCACCAGAATCTGTAACAGGAAAATGATACTGATGCCATAAGCCAGATAGCCGGCACGCAAATATTGATGCTGCAAGGCGCGGTGTCCAATGCGGATACAGCAAACCAGCATGGTGAAGGACAAGATCAGGATGGTTGAAATGCCTAAAAAGCCAAATTCTTCACCCAAAATTGCCAGCATGAAATCGGTATGCGCCTCAGGCAAATAAGACATTTTCTGGATACTATGCCCCAAGCCTACCCCTGCCCATTCCCCACGGCCAAAGGCCATAAGGGCATTAGAAAGCTGATAACCGGTGCCTAAGGGATCTTCCCAAGGATTGGAAAAAGACAGCAGACGTTGCAGACGATACGGTTCCAACAGAATCGCGGCAGCAAATGCGCCGACCAAGGTCATAAAAGCCACACCGAACTGAATCCACGGCGCACCCGCCAGAAAGAACACGCCAAGCATGGTTAAGGTAATTACCACGGTTGCACCCAAGTCAGGCTCGAGAATAATCAAACCGACGGTAGCACCCATGATGGCACTTAAACGGACCAGACCCTTGATATTATTCCGTACTTCTTCCGCACGGCGCACCACGTAGTCTGCAGTAAAAATTGCCATCATCACTTTGGCGACTTCCGAAGCCTGTAAGGTAAAGCCTGCGATCCGAATCCAGCGTTTGGAACCATTGACTTCCGTCCCGACAAATAGCACGGCCACCAAAAGTACGATGGTAATAATCCACAAAAAGAAAGTGTTATTAAACCAGACTTTTAAGGGGATTTTATAAGCCAGAAAAGCTGCTACGGCAGCGACAAAAATCGAAATCCCATGTCGGCTAATATAGTGAAACGGATTTTCGTGCATACGTTCTGCATAGGGCATCGAGGCTGATGCCACCATGATCGAACCAATGCAGAGCAAAGCCAATACACAGAAAATCAGTACATTCCGTGGATTCACTTCAGCAGGTATTCTAGGTATCCACTGCGTATAAAATTGATTTAATTTATTGATCGTAGTCTGAGCAAACCCAGCCATATCACGAATCCTTGTTATTCTTAATTGAGTTCATTCACATACGCAACAAACTTGCGACCACGCTCAGGATAACCCGAGAACATATCAAAACTTGCGCATGCAGGAGACAATAGCACGACATCATGGGTCTGAGTGTGCTTTTGGCAGATTTCTACCGCCTGCTGCAGGCTGTCCGCATGGATCAGTTCAGTCGTGCCCGCAATCGCTGCTTCAATGATGGGACGATCTTCACCGATCAATACCGCTACTTTGGCATATTTAGCGAGTGATTCCCGTAAAGCTTTAAAATCCTGGCCCTTACCTTGTCCACCAAGAATAATCGCAACCTTACCGCCTTGGGCTTCAATCGCCATGCCCAGACCGTCCAGTGCCGCCAAGGTTGCGCCGATATTGGTACCTTTGGAGTCGTTATAATAGCGTACGCCCTGTACTTCCTTGACGAATTCACAGCGATGTTCCAGACCTTTAAACGTCTTCAAGGTATTCAACATGCTGTCCAGTGGCAGACCAATCGCCTCACCCAGCGCCAGACAGGCCAAGGCATTGGCAACATTATGCGTGCCCTGCATATACATCTCGGTACTTTTCAGCAGACGCTCACGACCACGCGCCAGCCAGATACTGCCATCAGTATCCTTGAGAATACCGTACTGGTTCATATCCGGTGCATTTAGACCAAAGCTTTGCATCGGTGTTACGTCTGGCACCAGAGGACGGGTCAAAGAGTCATCACGGTTATAGACGACTTTTTTCACACCTTGGAAAATCCGGTGTTTCGCCGTGTGATAACCCATCATATCGCCATGACGATCTAGATGATCTTCACTCATGTTCAACACCACCGCGACTTCAGCTGCCAGATTTGAGGTGGTTTCCAGCTGAAAACTGGACAGCTCGAGTATATACAGCTCAGGATCGTCTTTAGTCAGGTCTAGCGCAGGACGGCCTAAGTTACCACCGACAGCGACTTTTTTACCTGCATCTGCTGCCATTAAACCAATCAAGGTAGTCACGGTACTTTTGGCATTAGAACCGGTAATCGCCACAATAGGCTTATCCGTAGCACGGCGTAAAATCTGGATTTCACTGACCACCGGAATACCCTTGTTAATCGCTGCCTGAATTTCAGGAAGTTTAGGATCAAGCCCCGGGCTGATCACGATTTCTTCTGCAGACAGCAACAGCTCGGCATCAAACTGACCAAAACTGGTCTGAACCTCAGCGGGTATCTGGTCATGTCCGGGCGGGTTAGCTCTAGAATCTGTTACTGCAACGCGGTAGCCCTGACTATGCAAGAAATTGACTGCTGCAACACCTGATATTCCGAGTCCTGCAACGACTTTTAACCCACCACGTTGTATTAACATTTTCGCCCCATATTTTGGTCTATTTTGAAACTGACGAAATGGTAGCACTTTGCTGTTTTGAATGCCTTTTCTGATTGGCCTTTCTGCACATTTTTTTTGTGTCCATGCGTAAAAAAGCCGTCATGATCATGACGGCTTTTAAAATTCAGCCAGAAAAGGAAATTATTTCCATTTCACCGCTTGTTGGGCTGGTTTTTCTTCTACACTTTTTTCTGAAACTGGACAGGCACAGTTGCCACCACAGCCTGCAGCCATACCCGGTTGCAGCCATTTGGCCAGACGCTGCCAGCCTTGGGCTGCACAGGCATCAGACAGCTTCTGGAAGACTGAGTTAGAGGTGTTAGGAAACACCTTTTTGAATACGACCAGCATGCTCCAAAGCACCAATGCTGTCACAATTAGAATTTCAATCATCTCAATCTCCCATACATATACAATGCAGCAAACTCAATTGGCCAAGGCCAATCTAAGATTTAGCCCAAATAATATGAAGCAATTTGATAAGTCAGGAATGACATGAAATATGCCAGACCAAACAGGTAAACCGTCATGATACTGACAGTTTTCCAGGAACCTGTTTCACGTTTAACCGTTGCCAGAGTCGCCAGACAATGTGGTGCATAAATAAACCACACCAGCAAAGACAAACCTGTCGCAACTGACCAGCCCAGATCACCTCCACCGCTAATTAGCGCAGCTAGACCTTCAGACATCGCATCTTCATCAACAGCCGACATCGCATAGACTGTACCCAGTGCTGCAACGACCACTTCACGCGCTGCCATCGCCGGAATCAGGGCAATACAGATCTGCCAGTTAAAACCGAGCGGTGCAAAGATCGGCTGCATCAGATGACCGAGCATCCCTGCCAATGAATAATCAATGGCCGGCAAGGTTGCCCCTTCTGGTGGCTGTGGGAAAGTACACAAGAACCACAGTACAATCGATAAGGCGAAGATGATGCCACCGACACGTTTCAAGAAGATTTTGCCGCGATCCAGCAAGCCGATCCAGACGTTTTTTAGGTCTGGAAAACGGTAGCTTGGCAGTTCCATCAGCAGCATGTGCTGTGATTTATCTTTATGGAAGAATTTCAACACAAAAGACACTACCAAAGCACTTACGATGCCTGCCATATACAGACCGAAAAGTACCAGACCTTGCAGATTCAGGAAGCCCCAGACAGTTTGTGCGGGTACAAATGCCGCAATCAGCAAGGCATAAACCGGCAAACGCGCCGAACAGGTCATTAAAGGTGCAACAAAAATCGTGGTTAAACGATCTCGTGGATCACTAATGGTCCGCGATGCTATAATGCCGGGAATGGCACAGGCAAAGCTGGACAATAACGGAATAAAGGCACGTCCTGACAAACCGGCTTTAAACATCAGTTTATCGAGCAAGAATGCTGCACGCGGTAAATAACCCGATTCTTCCAGTACCAGAATAAAGAAGAACAAAATCAGAATTTGTGGCAGGAACACCACCACGCCACCGGCACCGGCAATAATCCCATCCACCACTAGACTATTCAGTAAGGGATGCGAAATATATTCGCCGAGGAACTCACCCAGCCAGCCGAAGAAGGTTTCGATGCCATCCATAAACGGCGCAGCCCAGGCAAATACCGCCTGGAAAATCACGAACATCATTACAGCTAGGCTGAGTAAGCCCAATACCGGATGCAGAAAAATCTTGTCAAGAAAATCGGTACGCTTATCTTCCTGATCGACGAAATTGACCACGTCATTCAGAATGTTTTCTACGCGCTGGTGACTATCACCTTTCAAGCCACTGAGCTCAGTCTGTGGTACAGAATACTTGCCTTGATCTAGCGCATTTTTCAGGTTTTCAATCCCTGAATTGCGCACAGCCACCGTTTCTACCACAGGCACGCCCAGACGTTCAGACAGCTTCTGGGTATTGATCTGCATGCCACGACGACGTGCTTCATCCATCATGTTCAGCACGACCAGTACTGGACGACCCAGCGCAATCATTTCCAGCACCAGACCCAAATGCAATTTCAGATTGGTGGCATCTACCACACACAAAAATGCATCCTGCTCTTGCTCTTCCGCGATTTTACCTTGTACGACGTTGCGGGTGATTTCTTCATCTGGACTGGTTGCATCCAGACTATAAGTTCCCGGCAAATCCAGTACCCGTACCGCTTTGCCTGAGGCAAGCTGAAACGTACCGACTTTACGTTCAACCGTCACACCCGCATAGTTACCGACTTTTTGGCGCGTTCCGGTTAAATGGTTGAATAATGAAGTTTTACCGCAGTTAGGGTTACCGACAAGGGCAATACGTAATGTATCACTCATGCCGACACCGCCTGTTCGATTTCAATTTTGGCTGCTTCTGATTTACGCAAAGCAAAACGTGTGAATCCAACTTGAATCAAAATGGGATCTCCACCAAAAATACCTTTAGTAATGACCTGTACCTTTGTACCTGGTACAAAGCCTAAAGTTTCCAAACGACTCGCGACGACATCGTGTAGAGCACTTTCACCATCAGTTGTTCGACTCACTTTTCGAATGATGGCAATTTGTTTTGCTTTTAAATCAGACAAACGCACCGTGAAATTCCTAAACTATTTTGTACAGTATACAAACAAATGAGAATAATTAACAAATAAGATTAATTACATTTCGATTTAGCCTTATACCACATCGACACTGTCATAAAATTAAACTACAGTGGAGAATACCAATCCCGATTATCGCTTTTTCAGATCAGATCCTTTCACCTTATGCTGAATAAAAAACCCCGTATTCCTGCCCCTGTCCAGATTCCTGATGCGTTCAGTTATTTACAGGGTTTTCGTGATTATCTGATTGCACAAACGGTCAGCCCGCATACCCGCAATGCCTATTTGTCCGACCTGGTGCAATGTGCAGAATGCCTGAGCAAGCCTCTGCCGGAATGGAATCATGATGATATTTCCGATGTGCTGATTGCACTGACCAAACAGCAAAAAAGTCCACGTTCGATTGCCCGCTGCCTGTCTGCCTTGCGTTCATTTTATAAATTTTTACGTGAGCAGAAACTGCGTAGTGACAATCCGGTGGCTGCACATAGAACCCCAAAACTGGGCCGAGCCTTACCTAAAGATTTGTCCGAAGCTGATGTCGAAGCCCTGATTCACGCCCCGGATATCAACACGGCATTAGGGCTGCGCGATCGCGCCATGTTTGAAGTGCTGTATGCCTGCGGACTGCGGGTGACCGAACTGATTAACTTACGTCTGGAACTGATCAACTTAAAACAGGGGTATTTACGTATCGTCGGTAAGGGCAATAAAGAACGCCTGGTTCCGATGGGACAAATGGCTTGTGAATGGGTAGAAAAATATCTGAACGAAGCCCGTCCGCAACTGTATAAGACTTCGACCGATTATCTGTTTCTGACCCAGCATGGCGGCATCATGAGCCGGCAGAATTTCTGGTATGCGATTAAGCGTTATGCGCTGCAGGCCGGCATTCAGTCCGAACTGTCACCGCATACCTTACGTCATGCCTTTGCGACACATTTACTCAATCATGGCGCAGACTTACGCGTAGTGCAGATGTTGCTCGGGCATAGTGATCTGTCTACCACCCAGATTTATACCCATGTGGCACAGGTACGGATGCAACAGCTGCATGCCACCCATCATCCACGAGCTTAAAACATATCCGGATGGAATAAACTGAGAAGTTTGACGTGTGGGTATTTTTTTTTGTTATGCTAATGCTCTGTTTTTAATCCAAGAAGAAAAGGGTTTTTTATGACATTTGCCCGCTCAAAAATTTTTATGGCTTGCATACTTGCTGCTGGTTTGGGTCTGACTGCGTGTTCCAATTCCACTAACAACGATAAAAAGCAAGAGTTGACTGCGAGCGCACCGGCGACGGGCGAAGCCTCTACCCTGACAGAACGCAATGCAGAACAGCGTCTGGCTTCTACGCTGGAAAAGCATTTCAAAACTGCTGGCATCAGTGCCAAAATTACCGACATTAAAGCCACTGAAGTGCCAAACCTGTACTGGGTGAGTCTGGAAGGCATGTCTGCGGTCTATGTCACCAGTGACGGTAAATACCTGATTCAGGGCGATGTGATCCGTCTCGGTGACAAACAGCTACACAATGTCAGCGAAAACCTGCAGGCAGGCATCAACAATAAACTCTTTGCTGAACTCAAGCCAGCAGACTTGCTGGTCTATCCAGCCAAAGGCAAAGCCAAGCATGTGGTCTATGTGTTTACCGATGTCAGCTGTCCGTATTGCCATAAATTCCATGAGCAAATGGATGAGATGAATGCCAAAGGCATTGAAGTGCGTTATATCGCCTGGCCGCGTGGTGAACAGCATATGCCGGCCATGGAAGCGATCTGGTGCAGTGCTGACCGCCGTAGTGCCTTTGACCAGGCGATTTCAGGCGCACAGATTAGTGCAGAGAAGTGTGAAAATCCTGTTCAAGATCAATATCAAATGGGTCTGAATATGGGTGTGAATGGTACCCCTGCCATTTATAATTCAGCAGGTACTTATCTGGGCGGTTACCTGTCTACATCGGAATTATTGAATCGGCTTAAATAACTCATTTTAATAAGTTATTTAACTTTATTTTATAGATAAAGATATTCTGAAATGACCCTAGAGTCAGGCGGGTTTTTTAGCTATGATCTAGGCTCTTGTAAAAAACTGTTTATATTTGGAGTGTGACGTGAAACCAGTTCGTCTGGCAATCCTCGGTCTTGGTACTGTAGGTGGTGGTGCCTTGAAACTATTAAAAGAAAATGCTGCTGAGATCAAACGTCGCACCGGTCGTGAAATTGAAATTACCCATGTAGGCACCCGTCGTCCACGTCCTGATCTGGATCTGCCAGAATCGGTCAAACAAAGTGCCGACTTGATGGACATCGTACGTCAACCTGATGTAGACGTCGTGGTGGAAGTCATGGGCGGAATTCATCCTGCTTTTGAAATTATTATGGAAGCCATGGAACATGGCAAACATATTGTAACGGCCAACAAAGCACTCTTGGCTGAACACGGCAACGAACTGTTTAAAGCGGCTGAAGACAATGCCGTACAGATTGCCTATGAAGCCGCAGTGGCTGGTGGCATTCCAATTATTAAAGTGATTCGTGAAGGTCTGGCAGCCAACAAGATTGAATGGCTGGCCGGTATTATTAACGGTACGGGTAACTTCATTCTCAGTGAAATGCGTGAAAAAGGCCGTGCTTTTGAAGATGTGCTGAAAGAGGCTCAAGAACTGGGTTATGCTGAAGCTGATCCGACCTTTGATGTGGAAGGTATTGATGCTGCGCACAAGCTCACCATTCTGGCCTCATGTGCCTTTGGTATTCCGCTACAGTTTGACAAAGTCTTTACTGAAGGCATTGGCAAAGTCACTGCACAAGACGTGAAATATGCCGAAGACCTCGGTTTCCGGATTAAACACCTGGGTATTGCACGCCGTACCGATGCCGGGATTGAACTCCGTGTACACCCGACCCTGATTCCAGATGACCAGCTGATTGCCAATGTTAACGGCGTGAAAAATGCGGTTCTGGTACAAGCGAATGCGGTTGGCCCAACACTGTACTATGGTGCTGGCGCGGGTGCGGGACCAACGGCTTCTGCGGTTGTTGCCGATGTGGTTGATATTGTCCGTGACATTATTTACACAGAAGACGGCGCAGGCACCATTCCGCAACTGGCTTTTGAAGCGCTCAGTGATTTACCGATCTTGAGTCGTGAACAAATGACCACCGGCTATTACATCCGTATTAATGCCGAAGATCAGATGGGCGTGCTTGCCGATGTGACCACGATTCTCAGTCGTGCCGGCATCAGTATTGATGCGATCATGCAGCAACCACGTTTATCCAAAGACCTTATTCCTATCGTGATTCTGACTGATCCAGTCAAGGAATCAAAAATGGATGCAGCGCTTTCACAAATTCAAGCATTACCCGTCATTCATGGCGAAATTGTACGAATTCGTTTAGAATCGCTTGATAATTAATCGGGTTGAGGGGAGGATTCCCCTTGCCAAGCTCTACACACAATTGGAACATCATCATGTCGAATGCCAATCGTTATACTGGTTTAGTTGACCGCTATCGCGACCGTTTACCAGTGTCTGCAACTACTCGTGCGATCTCTTTGGGTGAAGGTAATACTCCACTGATCAAGCTTGAGAATATTCCACGCATTATTGGTAAAGATGTTGAAATTTATGTGAAGTACGAGGGCTTAAACCCGACTGGTTCATTTAAAGACCGCGGTATGACTATGGCGGTGACCAAAGCCGTTGAAGAAGGCTCTAAAGCTATCATCTGCGCATCTACCGGCAACACCTCTGCGGCGGCGGCGGCATATGCTGCACGTGCTGGCATCAAAGCATTCGTGCTCATCCCTGAAGGCAAAATTGCCATGGGTAAAATGGCTCAAGCGATGATGTATGGTGCGATCACCATGCAAATTCGCGGTAACTTCGATGACGGTATGCGTCTGGTTAAAGAAGTTGCCGATCAGGCACCGGTAACGATTGTAAACTCAATCAACCCGTACCGTCTGCAAGGTCAAAAAACCATTGCTTATGAAATCGTTGAAGCTTTAGGTCGTGCACCGGATTATCACTGCCTGCCAGTCGGTAACGCGGGTAACATCACTGCGCACTGGATGGGTTATACCGAAGCGGTTGCCAACCAGTCGAAAGAAGAATTTGAGCAAGTCGTTTACGATGCTGAAACTGATGCTTTCACTGGTCCTAAACCGGCAGGATTGCCAATCATGGCAGGTTATCAAGCGTCTGGTGCTGCACCTTTCCTTCGTGGCGGTCCAGTAGAAAATCCGGAAACTGTTGCAACTGCGATTCGTATCGGCAATCCGCAAAGCTTCAATCATGCTAAAGCGGTTGTTCGTGATTCAAACGGCTGGTTTGATGAACTGACTGATGCGGAGATTCTTGAAGCTCAACGTCTGCTTTCTATGTATGAAGGTGTATTCGTAGAGCCTGCGTCTGCTGCGTCTGTCGGCGGCGCGATCCGTGACATTAAAGCGGGTAAAATTGCTGAAGGTTCAGTGATCGTATGTACCGTAACGGGTAACGGTCTGAAAGATCCAGACACTGCCATCAAGCAATGTGCTGATGCTGTGATGCTGTCGATTGATGCGACCATGACTCAAGTTAAAGACTCTATTCTGTCGAATATGTAATTTCGGCCAGAATTAAAAAAACCCTGCAAGTGCAGGGTTTTTTTTATGAACCAATCAATTAGATTCGTTTAGGTTGCTGGCTAACCCAACTCATTAAACGGGTCGCATCATTGGTACGCGCCTGTGAGCTGTTTGCACCTAAAAGTACCACTGCCACAGGACGGTTATTCAGAGTGGTGTGCATCACCACACAGCGCCCTGCTTCATTAATAAAACCGGTTTTAGAAATATTGATATTCCATCCGCCATTACGTACCAAGGCATTGGTATTATTCGATTTCAATACACGATAACCCAAGTTAAAGTCATAGCTTGGCGTGGTCGAGAACTGACGAATCAGGCCGTATTGAGAGGCCGTATTTACCAAGATTCCCAAGTCACGAGCTGATGCCACGTTACTCGGATGCAAACCTGTTGATTCCATAAAGCGAGTGGAGTTCATTCCCAGCTCTTTAGCTTTTGCATTCATTTTGGCAATAAACGCTGATCGACCACCGGGATAGGTCCGTGCCAAAGCGGCTGCAGCCGGATTCTCGGACTTCATCAGAGCAAACAGTAAAGCTTCAGCACGGTTCATGCTGTCCCCTGCTCTTAAAGTCGAGCTTGAGCTTTTACAGCCTGAACAGGAAAAATCAGCCTGTTGCAGGGTGATTTTTTCCGACATATTCAGACGTGCATCAGAAATCACCACCGCTGTCATCAGCTTGGTAATCGATGCAATCGGATAGGCAGTATTGGTATTTTTGCTAAACAGCACTTCACCGGTTTGCGCATCCATGACCAGTGCAGCCCGTGCATTGACAGAAGGTTGATTACTAAAATGATTGGTATCAATAATCTGCGGCGCAGTATAAGCAGGTTTGATTACTGCTGGCGCTGCTGTGCCGGCCTGACGCAAAGTGGTGGTCACTGTTGCAGACCCGGGTGGCGAAGGCTCATTGGCTGACGCATTAAAATCATCGCTCATTAACTGGTTAACTTCTTCAGAAGACCAACTAATGCTGGAACCGCCCTCTGCCGTGCCAGAATTCATAATGATTTCAGCAAAACTTGTCGTGCTCATGCTGATTAACACGGACAGGCCGAGTAGATGCCTTAAAGACTTGTTTATTTTCTTCACTATTCCTTCACTCAACTAACAGAGGTAAGATTGATTTGCGTATTACCTCTAATATGCCTTACATTTAAACACAATGCCGAACATTTTTTGTTCTTGACACTGTGTGATAAGTTTCAGATTTAATCTTGCGAATAGGATTGCTAATTTTGTACTTTCATTGCAAGCTTATTTTGCTTTATGTAACAAAAAAATGATTTTTTTAACAGAGGGAGAGCGTAGGTGATCACAGTTTTAGTTGTGGACGACCATGAATTAGTTCGTACTGGAATTTGCAGAATGCTAGAAGACCATGCGGAGGTTCAGGTAATTGGACAAGCTGAATCTGGTGAAGAAGCGATCTCTCTGGTTCGTCAACATCATCCTAATGTAGTTTTGTTAGATGTAAATATGCCGGGCATTGGCGGCGTAGAAACCACGCGCCGTCTACTTCAGAGTGCGCCGGAAACCAAAGTTCTAGCGGTCAGCGGTCTGGCAGAAGAGCCTTATCCGTCCCTGTTATTGAAAGCCGGTGCCAAAGGTTATATCACCAAAGGGGCCCCGATTTCGGAAATGGTCCGTGCGATTAACAAAGTCATGCAAGGCGGCAAATATTTCAGTGCAGACATTGCGGAACAGTTAGCAAGCTCTTACCTTTCTGATACACAACAATCGCCTTTTGATGCATTGTCAGAACGTGAAATGCAAGTCGCGATGATGGTCGTGAATTGTATCAGCGCCCAGGAAATTGCCGACAAGCTCTTTGTGAGTGTTAAAACCGTGAATACTTATCGTTACCGTATTTTTGAAAAACTGAATATCGATAGCGATGTTAAACTGACTCATCTGGCCATGCGCTATGGACTCATTAAACCTTAGCTTTTAACGATTTCCGGTGCATATGGCACAACAAAAAAACTATGCTGAACTGAATCAATACCATCTCGGTATCTGGTACAGCGCTTATCGTCTGCTGATCAGCACCGGTTTGTTACTGATTTTTCTGCTGACCTACCCCGAACTCACCACCGATTATCAATACCCGCAGCTGTATTATTATGCACTGGGAATCGGGGTTGCGATCAATACCGTACAGCTGTTTGTGCTGAAATGGATCAGACGCCTGATCCAGCCGCAGCTGATTATGATTTTCTTTAGCGATGTCTGCGTTTTAAGTTTGCTGACTTTGGCGAGCGACGGTCCTAATCTGCAAATTGGGCTGCTGTTTGTGATTACTATCTTTTCTGCATCTTTATTATTAGATGCAAAAAAGGCCTTGGTCGTCACCCTCATTGCAGTCATTAGTGTTATTTATCAGCATTTTATCGGCAGTATTTTTGCGTTTTCTTCACTCAGCAATATCAGTAATAGCGCCCTGCTGGCCTTTTTGTTTTTTGTGGTTTATGGCACTGGACAAATTGCCGTGCGCCGTTTTCAGATTCTGGAAAATTTGAATTTTTCTCAATCGCTGGAACTGCATCGCTTACAGAATATTAACCGCTATATTCTGGAACAGATTGAAACCGGTTATCTGGTTCTGGATGAAAACTATCATGTGGTACTCAGTAATCCTGCCGCCTGTAATCTTCTTGGAATTGAGTCCAAATACGGCCATGAGAAATTTACTTTATCTCAATCACAGCCAGATTTATTTGAACTGATCCATTTTGAAACGCTAGAAAATGGTGAGCGCTTTCAGTTTGAATCCCAGCAAAGTCGCTATAATATTCATGTGCAGGTGCAAAAACTGATTGTGCCGCATCAGACTCTAATGCTACTGGTGTTACAGGATGCCAAAAAACTGAATCAGCAGGTGCAGCAACTTAAACTTGCTGCACTGGGTCAACTCTCAGCCAGTATTGCCCATGAAATTCGTAACCCCTTGGCGGCCATTGTGCAGGCCAATGATTTGTATCTGGACTCAGAAACTGAACAGCAACAGCTACTCCAGCAGATGATTGGCCGACAGGCGACCCGGATTGACCGGATTATTCAGGACACGCTGAATATGGTCAAAAATAAAGAAACCCACCCGATACCGATTCATCTCAATGAATTTATCCCGTTATTTATCCAGGAAGATCTGGCCGATATTCGCGATCAGATTCAATTTAATATTGATATCCCGCTAGTGATTCAGTTTGATGAAGCACAATTCCGGCAAATCCTGATTAATCTGATTCGTAATGCCATTCGTCACAATTCAGCAGATGCAGCCTATATTCAGCTGAATGTGCATCCTTATGAACATCGGGTCTGGATTGATGTACGGGATTTTGGCTCTGGCGTAGCCGTACATGATCAAGCTCTATTGTTCAAACCCTTTTTTAGCACATCGATTAGTGGTACCGGATTAGGATTGTATTTATCACATAGTTTTTGCGAAGCAAATCAGGCACAATTAAACTATATACAACAAGAACAGGGCGCATGCTTTCGCATCAGCTGTCAACGTATTACGCTTTAAAGGGGTCAAGGAAGATGAATGGGGAACAACAACCACTGGTGCTTTTGGTGGATGATGAGGAAGATTTGTGTACCCTCATGCAAATGTCATTGCTGCGCATGGGAATTCGTACGCACATTGCCCACCGTTTGGAAGATGCTAAAAAATGCCTTGCCAATCATCAATATGATGCCTGTCTGACTGACCTAAACCTGCCCGATGGCAATGGTTTGGAGTTACTGGACTGGATTGGCAGCCTCTATCCGGCACTTCCGGTCGCAGTTCTGACCGCCTATGGCAACATGGAAATCGCCATTGCTGCGCTCAAAGCCGGGGCCTTTGATTTTGTCAGCAAACCGATCAATCAGAAACATCTGGAACAACTCTTACAAAAAGCCCTGAATAAACCGGTGGATTATTCGCATAATAATCCAAATGAAGCGCTTGAACATAAAATGCTGATTGGACAATCCCTACCGATTCAGCAATTACGTATTACCTTACAAAAAATTGCCCGATCCCAAGCACCGGTTTTTATCACCGGTGAATCAGGCACAGGTAAAGAAGTCGTGGCCAATCTGGTCCATCGCCTGAGTAACCGTAATGAAGGTCCTTTTATTGCGATTAACTGTGGCGCTATTCCGACTGAGTTGATGGAAAGTGAACTCTTTGGACATAAAAAAGGCAGCTTCACCGGCGCTGCTCAGGACAAACAGGGCCTGATTCAATCTGCCCATGGTGGCAGCCTGTTTTTGGATGAAATTGCAGAATTACCGCTTTCCATGCAGGTCAAACTGTTACGTGCCGTACAGGAAAAACGTATTCGTCCACTCGGTTCAGATACCGAAATTGATGTGGATTTCCGTGTAATCAGTGCCACGCATCAGGATCTGGAAGCCTTGGTGCAACAAGGCAAATTCCGTCAGGATTTATATTTCCGTATTCATGTAATGGATCTGACTTTACCGCCATTACGTGAACGAGGCCAGGATATTCTGTTATTGGCCGAACACTTTATTCAGAAGATTTGCCAGGAATGGGGCATTCCCAATAAAAAACTGACCGAACGTAGCAAAGAGTTCTTATTGGGACAATATTATCCAGGTAATGTACGTGAATTGCGTAATATTATGGAACGCGCAATTACTTTAAGTGATGAAGAGCGGATTGATCTTCAGCATTTGCAGAGTGCACCGCTACGTCAGGCGCTTAACGGCCCTCAGGAGATAAATACGCTCACGAGCGAGATCATTGCGACCGAAACCCTGATTGCACCTAAAAAGCTGCCTGAAGAGGGTCTAGAACTATATTTGGAAAAGGTCGAGAAAGAAATTTTACTCAATGCGCTGAATCTGACCCATTGGAACCGGACACTGGCCGCCAAAAAACTCGGCATGTCATTCCGTTCCCTGCGCTATCGTTTGAAAAAGTTCGGACTGGATACCGAAGAAGACGAATAATTATTTTTGCAGGAGCAGCAAGTCTGTGACATGTTCCAGATAACTCTCCTCACGCATTTCCTGCTTAAACGGATAATTGAAATGCGGCTGTACGCCCCGCCCTTCAATCATCTGGCCACTTGGGCTAAAGTATTGCGATACCGTCATCTGTAAAGCCGAACCATTGCTTAAAGGAAAAAGTTTCTGTACTACGCCTTTGCCATAGCTCTTTTCTCCGACCACCCAGGCACGGTTATGTTCTTTCAGGGCTGCTGTAAACACTTCTGCTGCAGAAGCCGAGCGATTATTAATCAATACCCCAACTTTCAGATTCTGAAACTCAAAACTCGGCAAGGCCTGAAATTGCTGATTACCTTCAGCGCGGCTTTTGGTCGACACAATCACGCCCTGATTCAAAAATAAATCGGCAGATTCAACTGCAGCCGAGAGTAAGCCACCGGGATTATTGCGTAAATCAAATAGCACGGCTTTTAAGCGCTTGTCGGCATAGCTTTCGATTAGACGTTTGATTTCATTGGCAGTATCTTGCTGAAAAACCTTAACCTGCAATACCAACACCTGATTATTGTGCAAACTCGATTTAATTTCAGTATCTAGTTTGGTATTGCGGACCAGACGAACGGCCGGACTTTGCGGGGAAAGCTGGATCGTGAGCGTAGAGCCAACGGCTCCGCTCAATAACTGCCGGACTTGTTCCTGATTCAGGCTACTTAATATCTGATCGTCAATTTTATAAACCGTAACACCATTACGCAGTCCCTGCTTGGCTGAATCTGCATCGGCACTCAGCCCCTGAACCACCCATTGCTTCAACCGCGGGTCAAATTGCAGATCGAAATCAATGCTGGCCAGATCCCCTTCGGTATATTCACGCAGCTGCTTATAATCTTCAGGCGACAAATAACGGGAATAGCGATCTAAGCCACTGACCAGACCCTGAATGGCCTGCTGGAATAAAGCATCGTCATTTTTATCTTGAATATAATTATCTTTTACAATGCCATAAATTTGTACGAATTCCTGAATGGATGCCACAGGAATTTCAGAATAGACCTGCCCATCCATTTCCATATCATCGAATGCCGGCTCATTTGAACCCACACCCCAAGCTGAATGACTCAAACACATCAGTAAGCATGGTATTACAACAGACTTCCAGCGTGTTCTTGCCATTCTTTGACCTTTTTAGAATTTTATCGAAAATTATGCATCAAGCTGAATCAGGTTACGACCTTGCATTTCAGCAGGTACCGGAACTTGCATCAGACTTAATAAAGTCGGTGCTACATCTGCCAATACACCGCCTTCTGCAATCGTGGCCTGAGTTGGGCCGACATAAATAAACGGAACCAATTCAGTGGTATGCTGAGTATGTACCTGACCACTGTGATAGTCCTGCATCTGCTCTACGTTACCATGATCGGCAGTCACAATCATATGACCTTTTTGCGCCATTACCGCTTCATAAACCCGGCCCAAACAGGTATCAACCGCTTCAACAGCTTTCACCGCAGCATCGAATACACCCGTATGACCGACCATATCACCATTGGCAAAGTTCACCACCAGCAGGTCAAATTCACCTGAATTGATCGCAGCCACCAGCTCATCAGTCACTTCATAAGCACTCATTTCCGGTTTAAGGTCATAAGTGGCTACGTTTGGCGATGGAATCAGGATACGTTTTTCACCTGGGTATTCATCTTCACGGCCGCCGCTGAAGAAGAAAGTCACATGCGCATACTTTTCTGTTTCCGCAATGCGCAGCTGTGTTTTACCCAAATCAGATAAGTATTCACCAATCGAGTTTTTCAACGCTTCAGGCATATACGCTACAGGTGCATCAATCGTGGCTTGATAACGCGTCAGCATGACAAACTTCGCCAAATTCGGCACGACTTTACGTTCAAAACCTGCAAAGTCTTTTTCTACAAATGCGCGAGTCAATTCACGGGCACGATCGGCACGGAAATTCATGAAGACTACGCTGTCACCATCCTGAATCGCAGCCACATCACCGATACGGGTCGCTTTTACGAATTCATCGGATTCATCTGCTGCATACGCCTGTTCAAGACCTTCTACTGCAGTGGCTGCCGTACGAACTGCTTCACCTTCAGTCAACAACCGATAGGCCTGTTCCACGCGATCCCAACGGTTGTCACGATCCATGGCAAAGTAACGGCCAATCATGGTGGCAATACGGCCTTGACCTGGATATTGAGCAAAAACAGCGTCTAATTTTTCTAATGATGGTTGTGCACTTTTCGGCGGCGTATCACGACCATCCAGGAAAGCATGTAGATAGACTTTGGCACCACGTTTTAATGCCAGCTCTGCCATCGCTACGATATGGTCTTCATGTGAGTGCACACCACCTTCAGATAACAGGCCCATAATGTGTACGGCACCATTTGATGCTTTGGCTTTTTCTACCGCATCAATCAGTACTTCATGCTCAAAGAACGCACCGGCACGGATATCTTTGGTAATACGGGTGAAGTCCTGATATAACACACGACCTGCGCCGAGGTTCATATGTCCGACTTCAGAGTTACCCATCTGGCCATCTGGCAGGCCGACATCTTCACCAGAACCCGAGATCAAACCATGCGGATGCTTGTCCTGTATCGCAGTTAAATTTGGTCGTTTAGCTGCTAAAAACGCATTGTCTTCGACCGCTTCGCGATGACCCACACCATCCATAATCACCAAAACGTGAGGGATTTTGCCAGCAGTTGCATCCGTCATAATGAAATACTCTGTTCGTCTACGAATTAATCGCTCTATTTTAGCGAAGTTTATAAAAAGAGGCCATGACCCGTATATGGTTTAAGCCTCTCATGATGATTGATTTGTTCTATTTTCCTGTGCCTTAGCGCGCCCGATGCAGCAAGTATCCGCCGATGCCAAACATGATCAGAATCGGAATAAACACGAACCAGGCCGGAGACGGTGCGTAAATCAAGCTGGCATAGCCGAGGAAGTCCTGCAGATAGAAGAAACCCAGTCCGGCAAATAAAGCTATCACCAGACGAAAACCCATGGATTGCTGACGTAATGGCCCGAAGATAAATGAACAGGCGATCACTACTAGTGCAATCAGGGCAAAAGGCGAGCCGAGTTTTTGCCAGAAGGCCAGCTGATAGGTTTTAGGCACCTGGCTGTATTCATGCATATAGCTCATGAAACTGACCAGTTGACTCGGCGATAAATCTTCAGGATCAATCGTCACCATATGCACATATTTAGGCTGTAATGCTAGCGCTAAAGGTTGCTGTTGTTGCTTAACCAGTGTGGCATTACCATTTTGGAGAATATCGAACTGCTCTGTGTTGTCCAGCGTCCAGGAACCATCTTTAACAAATTGGCCCTGATCTGCCTGCAAGGTACCGCGCAAACGATAGTTCTGGTCAAAGTCCAGCATCTGCACATTTTTCAACTGACCTTGCGAGTTAGCATAATCGATATAAATAAAGCGCTGCCCTTCCCGAGTCCAGTAACCACGCACTTCACCAAGTTGAGCCGCTTTACTGGCACTTTTTACGCTTTTGGCCTGTTCATTGGTATACGGAATGACCCACTCGCTCAGGGCAAATGACAACACCACCAACAAGAGTGCCGAACGGATGACCCAGCCGACAATGCGCCATAAGCTCACACCAACCGAACGCATCACAATCAGCTCGCTATTCGAGGCTAATGTACCAAGACCTAAAACTGCACCAATCAGTGCAGAAATCGGCAGGATTTCATATAAATAATTTGGTGCGCCCCAAAGCACATATTTCAAGGCATCCCAGGCACCATAACCATCTTTGAGCGAACCAAGCTCACCCAGATAAGTGAATAATACCTGTAAACCTGCCAATACCGCGGTTGCACCCAGCATGGCCAGCGCAGTGGTTTGGGTCACATGTTTTGCAACTATACGACGTGCCAACATTGTTAAGACCTCACTCGCTGAATCTGTTTCTTGATTTTTGGACCTAATTTCTGTTTACGTGAGAACAAGGCACCCGC
Source organism: Acinetobacter sp. AR2-3 (assembly GCF_001878775.1). Classification (NCBI taxonomy): domain Bacteria; kingdom Pseudomonadati; phylum Pseudomonadota; class Gammaproteobacteria; order Moraxellales; family Moraxellaceae; genus Acinetobacter; species Acinetobacter sp. AR2-3. Next base: position 41,410 of record NZ_MJIQ01000045.1, on the reverse strand, counting down.
AATTGCATAGGCAATCAGAATCAATGGATAGGCCCAAATGCCCATTTCTTCTTTGCTGATCCGGGTCTTCACTGCCATCAAGGCCACAATCAGACTGGCAAAAATCATGAGGGCAGGAAATAACTTGAGATATCGACCCTGTCGTGGACTCACTTCAGACAATGCCACAGCCAGAATCAGGGCAATCAGAATCGCAAAAGGAACAAACACCCGCCAGCCCAACTCACTGGCCACCACAGGATCCTGACGGTTCTGCCACAATTGCGAGGTCGGTAAGGCCTCAACTTCAGTACTGGCAAATTGCGCTTCTTCATCGCTTTCTAAGCGCAGACGATAGCTTTCAAATTCAGCTTGAGTATATTGCGGTGTACCCGGATAGATCTCATAACGGCGTCCATTAACCAGATCGACCACATTGGCAGCATCATTCGGTACTTCAATTCGGGTGGCTTCCTGCGCCAGAATCATCACATCCGGTTTGCCTTCTTTTTCCGCACGCTGATAAAAGAAAATATCTTTTAAATTTTTACGGTCTTCTGACAGGTCACCGGCATAAATGGTATAGGGCCCAGAGGAGATAAATTCTTTCGGTCGCACCAGGTCAAAGCCGGTACGTACCGCCTGACTGGTGGTCAGGGCTTCAAACTGGCGAATGCCCCACGGCGCAGCCCAGAGCATCAATCCGGCCTGAGCAATCAAAAACACCAGGGTCATCGGCACCAGTAGACGCGCCAATTGATGCCGACTGACGCCACTGCCATTCATCACGGCCATTTCATGGTCGACATATAAACGGCCAAACACCAGCATCAGTCCAATAAAGAAACCGAGCGGAAGAATCAGGGTCAAGAATTCAGGCAAACGGTAGCCAATAATGCTAAATAAAATGCCTGCATCCAGACGGCCTTGCGCCGCGACACCAAAATACTTGATCAGTCGACCGCCCATCATGATCAAGGTCAATAAGGCAATCACCACCAAGGATGTCGAGACAACTTGCTTGACCAGATAACGCCGAATAATCAAATTAATTCTTCCAAAATAAGGTCCATAAAACGAGTGCTAGTTTACCCGAATAGCAAAAATATAAAACCTAGGCCGCCCTGCCCATTGAAAATCTATTCGGATAAATGTTTCAATGACTGAATGATTTACCCATCTAGACAGGCGTGAAAACAGAATATGAAACTTACAATTAATACGTCATTCCCAGAGAATGGATCAAGTCAATCTTTGTTGATTTTAGTTGACTCAGAACAACTTCAGAATACAACCGCAACCTATCAAATCAATAATTTAGACACATTAATTGAAGCCTCTCAATTCAAGGCAGCGTTGGCGGAAAGCCTGAGCCTGATTGGTCAGGTGAGCCAGTCCAGCCATGCAGCACTAATTGGTTTAGGCAAGGTCGCTGAACTGCAACCGGCAAAACTTGCAAAAATCGCGCAAACTATTATTCAAGTCACTCAAAAAAAATTCAAACAGATTTCTGTAGATCTGACACAACTTCCACAAGAATTCCATTATCTGTTTGCGCTCTTCCTGACTCAGGCCAGCTATGGTTATGATGAATATAAATCCAAGAAGAATGAATTTGTGCTCGAGCAGATCGACCTGATTGCCACTCATAGCGTCTTAACTACCGAACAGTTGCAACTGGTACAAGCAGTGCAAAGCGGACAAAATCTGGCACGTGACCTGGGCAACCGTCCGGGCAATATCTGTTTCCCTGAATATCTTGCAGAACAGGCGGTGGCTTTGGCGGCTGAATATCCAGACCTACTTAAAGTCACAGTGCTGGATGAACAGCAAATGGCAGATTTAGGCATGGGCGCCTTCCTTGCGGTAAGTAAAGGTTCAGAGCGTCCAGGTCGTATTATCAGCATGGAATATCAGTCAGAGCGTAGCGAAGCGCCGGTAGTCTTGGTGGGTAAAGGTATTACTTTTGATACTGGCGGTATTTCACTTAAACCAGGCGCTGGCATGGACGAAATGAAATATGACATGTGCGGCGCAGCCTCTGTACTCGGTACGATGCGTGCATTATGTGAATCCCGCTTACCTCTACATGTGGTGGGAACCATCGCTGCAGCAGAAAACATGCCTTCAGGTAAAGCCACCCGTCCTGGTGATATCGTAACGACCATGAGCGGTCAGACGGTTGAAATCCTGAATACCGATGCCGAAGGTCGTTTGGTCCTATGTGATACCTTGACCTATGTAAAACGTTTTAATCCTGCTTTGGTGATTGATATTGCGACCTTAACCGGTGCCTGTGTGGTCGCTTTGGGTTCAGTACTAACGGGTCTGTTCACGCCAGATGATAAACTGGCAGCAGAACTAGAAGCTGCCGGCCAGCATTCCTTTGACCGGGTATGGCGTATGCCGGTACTGGAAGACTATCAGGAACAACTGGATTCACCATTTGCCGACATTGGCAATATCGGTGGTCCAAAAGCTGGTTCTGTGACTGCAGCCTGCTTCCTGCAACGTTTTACCCGTGAATATCGCTGGGCACATCTCGATGTGGCCGGTACGGCGTGGAATTCAGGCACCAATAAAGGGGCGACCGGCCGTCCAGTTCCATTATTGATGCAATTCCTGACGAGTCGCGTTCAAAGCAATGGCTAAAGTCAGCTTTTATTTATTTGAAAAAAGCCCTGAACGACAAGTGGACAGCACTTGTCGTTTATGCCGTAAGATTCTGCGTCAGCCGGCGCGGATCTGGTTATTATGTGCCGATGCAGCATTGCAACAGCAGCTAGATGAACGTTTGTGGAGTTTTGACCCCAGCAGCTTTATTCCACATGGTATTGACCAGCCTGAGTCAACAGTCTGTATTTCGGCGACACTACCAGAACAGTCCAACTGGATTATTTTCAATTTTAATCCGGAAGCACTTGAACCTTACGCAAAATTTAGTCACATTATTGAGATCATTGAAAACCATGAAACGGCTAAACAGCTGGGACGTGAAAAATTCAAGCAATATCGTCGTTTAGGTATTGAACCGGACACCCATAAGCTTTAACTGATATCATCCACAAGGAGAGGCACGTGGCATTAAATGTAGGTCCCGATTTTAAACAGCGCTGGTTAAATGTGCCGGAAGCTGTACGTCAGACCTTTATCGATGACCTCTCTCGGATCTGCGATATTTTAAAACCAGAAACGTCTTTGGAAGAATGGCAGAGTCGCGACCAGCGCTTACAGCAAGAATCTGAACGCAAGATTGAAGCTGCCTATGCACAGCGCAAGGCCGAATTAATTGAAGAAGCCCGTATTCGCAAACAGCTCGCGCTTGAAAAAGCCTTGGCCGAGAAACGTGCTGAAGAACAGGCCTATCAAGAACAGCTACGTCATGAGGAACAGCGTAAATTTAGCGAACAGAGTCAGGTGCTTGCTGAAATAAATACGCATCTAGAGGCTGAAGTGCAGCACTATGTCGCACGTTATGCAAAAAATCCTGAGACGACTTTTGATTTTGCCAAAGGTCGCATCCAGATTGAGGACCAGTCCATTTTATCCGAATTAGAAAGTGTGCGTTTACGTCTGGAACTTGAGGCAGAAACCGTGATTGAACAGACCGTGAATGCACTTCGTGAAAAAATGCGTGCGGCAGCCAAAGAAGAAATCGAGTATATGCTGAAAAATTCTGAATTTTCTGATCAGCCACGCAATATTTAAATGATCCTTTCACATTAAAAAAGCCCGAAAATTCGGGCTTTTTTATCTTCTATGTCGCATCTTACAAAAAATCTGCCAGCATAAAGGCAGCATTTCCGAGCAGATAGCCAATGCTTAATAAAGTGCCAATCCAGAGGATGCCACCCGCAATATTATAAAAGCTGAATGTGGCAAAGCTCATATGCGCTGAACCGGCAGCAAAAGGGCCAAATGAGCGGACAAAGGGAATAAAACGTGCGATTAAAATAGTTTTACCGCCATGTTTCATAAAATAGTGGTTGGTTTTCACCATATATTCCGGCTTAAAATAGCGTGAATGTTGATTGAAATATTTTAAGCCAAGAACTTTTCCGGTGTAATAATTCACGCTATAGCCCAGCACCGAAGCAGTGAATAACAACAGCCCCATCGAATGCAGGGTCACCAGATCGCTGCTGGCACATAAAGCTCCCACAGCCAGCAATAGACTGTCGCCGGGCAGGAAAAAGAAAAACACTGAACCGGTTTCTGCAAAAATCACCAGAAACAGGATTGCATAAATCCATACCCCATATTGATCGAGCAATAGCGGCAATGACTGTTCCAAGTTAAGTAAAAAATCGAGCATTCGACCCGTCCACCAAGGCAATATTTGCAAGTTGAACTGCTGATTATCCCGAAAAATAAAAAAACAGTCTAATTTTTCAATCAGACTGTTCAGTAAATCAACATTTCTCTTATTTTAAGAAACCATTTTCAGCCAGGAAATCCATACTGATTTTTGATTGTTCAGTGGTTTGGGCGGCTTTATCACCGAGCAATAAACGCTCGATATAACGTGCCAATACATCCACTTCCAGATTGACCTTGCTACCGACTTTCCAGGTACCGATATTGGTACGTTCAGCAGTATGTGGAATCAGGTTCAGACTAATCACGCTACCACGCAAATGATTAATCGTTAGACTGATGCCGTCGACTGTGACCGAGCCTTTTTCTGCGAGATATTTGGCAATTTCAGCAGGTGCAGTCACTTCATAATAAATCGAACGTGCATCTTCACGAACCAACGTGATCTCGCCGACTGCATCGACATGACCTGACACAATATGACCGCCAAAACGCGTAGTCGGCAGCATGGCTTTTTCAACATTGACAGGTTGACCGGCTTTCCAAGTGCCGAGCGTGGTCCGGTTCAGACTTTCACGGGAAACATCAGCCGCATACCAGTTCTCGCCCCAGTCGATCACGGTCAGGCAGATACCATTGGTCGCGATAGAATCACCCAGATGTACATCAGACATGTCCAGATCGGTCTGGATGCGTAAACGTACATCACCACCAACGCTTTGCAGACTTTCGACTTTGCCGAGGCTTTCGATAATACCTGTAAACATTTTTATTTCCTTTTCAATTCTTTTACCAGAGGGCCAACTGGGTACTAACGCCGGTCGTATCCACACCACCCAATTCTGCATAATGATGCAGCTGGCTGAGTAATTGACGGATCGGTGGACCTGACTTGGCGTGGGTATCGGTAATCACAATAAATTCCAGCACGCGGGCACGTTCAGACTGGCGCTGTTTGCTAACACGATAACGCGGCACATCCTGGGTTAGCAAGGTCACCCGGCCACGTTTCAGATTGGCCTGTAACAAATCGGTAGCGCTGATATTACCGTCAGTTGAATAACTGGTCAGAATGAAACGTGCATTGATGGTGGCCAACAGGCTCTCGTAAGCTTCTTTGGCATATTTAGAGGAATTGTACTGGCTCGGACGCTCTTTGCGCCATGCCCGGTCAATCCCGCTCTTAAAGCCCTTGGTATCCGGAGTCGGTAAATCGGCCTGATCCCATAAGGTCAGCGCATTCAGCACATGATAATTACTGCTATAAGCATGCTGATTATACGGTGGATCCAGATAAGCTACATCTACTTCAAAGCCGCTCATCTGGTTGGCCAGATGCTGGGCATCGACACACCACATTTCTGCGGCCATTCCCTTTTTCTGATCCGACTCGCAAAAACGACTTGGCGTTAACCATAATAAAGATTCAATCCGTTCCAGCGCAGTTTGGGTTTTCCCGCCCCAACCATGGTGAAAGCTTTTGAAAACACCAGAAGTATTGCTGACAAAACTGGCGGAATACAGCAAAGGCGCCAGCAAGGCAGACATCTCCACATCATCAATTGCACCTTGTGCCTGCCAGGCGGCAATCTGCTGACGAATCGCATCAATACGCATGCCGTTACGACGTTTGAAGAACAAACGGTCACGGGCTGGATCATAGATTTCATCATTACGTGGACAGAGGTTATGCGTCACCCAGCCTTTAACTTCCGGCAAACGGTTCAGATAATCAATCGCTTTCTGATAGCCACCGAGTTCTTTAAATGCCGGTGCTTCAGTACAGGCCAGTACCGCATGATTCAGCGCATGGCTATACGGCTCCCAGTCATTGGCAATGACGCGATAGCCATTCTGACGGGCCAAGCGCGAGACCACGCCTGAACCTGCAAAAAAGTCAGCAAAAATCGGAGCACGACCATCTTTACGATTCAGGGTTCCCGTACTTTCCAACGCTTCCAGAATTAAATGCAGTAAACGGCGTTTGTTGCCCAGATAAGGAACCAGCTGATGGAAAAGATATTCATCGGTGGTACGTGCCGCATGGCGACGTTTATGATAAACCGTAGACTCTGAACTCATAGTGTCTCTTGAAAAGGAATTAGCCTGAAGCGCACGTCATCACCTAAGCGAGTTACATCGCGCAGCTTAAATCGGAGTTGTTCGGCCATATGGCTAAATTCTGCATTAAACATGGTACGCGCAGACTGACCCAATAGGGTCGGTGCAACGTAACTGATCAGTTCATCAACCAATTTTTGTTGTAAAAATGCCGTAGATAAGGTCGCCCCTGCTTCCACCAAGACCTCATAAATCTGATGTTGTTGAACCAGTTGCTTTAATAATTCTGCTAAAGGCTGTACCGGTAAGTGTAGCACACCCAGATCTGCAAGCTCCTGACGAAATGGCCCCATCACCATTACGGTATCGGCTTGCGCTAAAATTTTTGCGTTTAGTGGTAAACGCCCCTGACGGTCTAGAATAATTCGTTTCGGTTGCACCACGGTCTTGATATCTTCAATCCCATCCAGTTGCCGCACATTCAGCTGACAGTCATCCGCAAGAACCGTATCAATTCCGGTGATCACTGCGCCTGAAATCGCACGCCAATGCTGTACATCCTGACGCGCTTCCACACCGGTAATCCATTTCGATTCACCCGATGCCATTGCGGTACGGCCATCCAGGCTTGAGGCAATTTTTAAACGCACATAAGGCATGCCAGTCGCCATGGCTTTCAGGAAACCTTGATTCAGCTCATGCGCTTCATCTTCACAGATGCCAACGTCTACCTCAATGCCCGCATCTTTCAGGATCTGTACGCCCTTTCCGGCCACTAGCGGATTGGGATCAGGACAGGCCACGACAACTTTAGCCACACCTGCTTCCACCAGACCTTTGGCACAAGGCGGCGTACGGCCATAATGCGCACAAGGTTCTAAAGTCACATAAGCGGTTGCACCACGTGCCTGTTCACCGGCCTGACGCAACGCAAACACTTCAGCATGTGGCTGGCCGGCTTGAGGATGAAAACCTTCTCCAACAATCACACCATCTTTAACAATGACGCAGCCGACATTCGGATTCGGTTTGGTGGAATATTGCCCTTGACGAGCCAATTCAATGGCCCGGCGCATCCAGACTTGATCTTGATTCAGTTCAACCATGCTTATTCTTGTAATTCTCGTTGTTGCATCTGTTCAATCTGATGACGAAAAGCTTCAACATCCTGAAAATCCTGATAGACCGAAGCAAAACGCACATAGGCAACATGATCCAGAGCAAATAAAGACTGCATCACGATTTCACCGATGGTACGTGATTTCACATCACGCTCACCCAGACGGCGAATCTGTAGCTGAATATCGCTCAGCACTGTTTCAATCTGCTCCTGGGTCACCGGGCGTTTTTGCAAGGCATGCATCAGGGAACGACGTAGTTTGGCTTCATCGAAAGGTTCATTTTTGCCATCCGACTTGATGACGCGCGGCATCACCACTTCATAGCTTTCAAAGGTAGTGAAGCGTTCATTACAACTGACACATTCACGGCGACGACGAATCTGACAGCCTTCAGCTGCCAGGCGTGAATCAATCACTTTACTGTCTGCAGTATTGCAAAATGGGCAATGCATAGCGGTTTAATTGAACAAATCCAGATGGATTCCGAGTGTAGCAAAAATTACAAACTTTGTAGAGTTTTACGCAACATATAGAAAAAAAACAGCCCATTCGGGCTGTTTTACACTATATATTGATTATGGTGTATTTATTATTATTCGACACGTTCGCCATGTTGGCTTAAATCCAGACCCATACGCTCATCATCAGATGCCACACGGATTCCAATGATCAAGTCGATGACTTTCAGGATAATGAAGGTCATGATCGCAGAGTAAGCAATTGTCGCCAGTACACCTTCCACTTGCACCCAAAGCTGATGCATGACATTGGCAGGGGCATTGTCACCCATGATGAATTCGCTAGCAAAGAACGCGGTTAAAATCGCACCGACAATACCGCCTACACCATGCAAGCCAAAAGCATCTAAAGAATCATCGGCTTTCAATACGCGTTTCAGTGCTGTAATCCCCCAGAAACACACCACACCACCGATCAGACCCATCGCCAATGCACCGCCTACAGTCACAAAACCTGCAGCTGGAGTAATGACCACCAGACCAGCAACTGCACCCGATACGCCGCCCAGTACAGAAGCTTTACCACGTGCCAGTTTTTCAGTGATTAACCAAGAAATGGCTGCTGCTGCCGCTGCGACTTGAGTCACGATCAAAGCATAGCCTGCAGAACCGTTGGCACCTAATGCAGAACCACCGTTGAAACCGAACCAGCCTACCCAGAGTAAAGATGCACCAATTACAGTAAGGGTCAGGTTATGTGGTGCCATAGATTCACGGCCCAAGCCCATACGTTTGCCCAGCATATACGCTGCTACCAGACCGGCAACACCCGAGTTGATATGTACAACCGTACCACCAGCAAAATCAAGCGCGCCGTCGTTACCTAACCAGCCACCACCCCATACCCAGTGGGTAATTGGTGCATAGACGATCACCACCCAAAGTGCGATAAAAGCAACGAAAGCACCAAATTTCATACGTTCTGCAATCGAACCGCTGATGATGGCAACCGTAATGATGGCAAAAGTCATTTGGAAAATCACAAACAGGATTTCAGGAATCGTGCCTGAAAGTGCCTCTGTGGTAATACCGGCCAACATGAACTTATCCAGACCGCCTATAAAGGCATTACCTTCACCGAAAGCGAGGGTATAACCAATAATCACCCAAGCAATACTGACCACCGCCGCAGCAATAAAGCTATGTGCCATCGTCGCCAGAACGTTTTTCTTGCGGACCATACCGCCATAAAATAGCGCCAAGCCAGGAATGGTCATGAGTAAAACTAGAGCGGTAGAGGTTAAAACCCAGGCGGTATCGCCGGTATCTAGCGTTGGTTCTTCTTCTGCAGGCGCTGCAGCTTCAACTGGCGCTACTTCAGCAATTGCTGCTATCGTGTCTGTTGTTGTATTTGTTGTATCGCCTGCTTCTTCAACAAGCACAATTTCTTCTGTCGGTGCTGTTGCTGTTGCAGCTTCTTCAGCCCATGCAACAGAACCACCAAAAAGAGCGCCGGCCATGCCGAACGCGAGTAGCATTTTTTTCATTCGTATCCCCCAACCAAGTTTTTGTGAGTTATTAGGTACTCAGCAAACTTCGTGCCAAGTTAGACAGCGTCTGCACCTGTTTCACCTGTACGAATACGGATGACTTGTTCTAAGTTGGTCACGAAAATTTTTCCGTCACCGATTTTTCCAGTGCTCGCCACACGAGTAATAGATTCAATCACCGCGTCTACCATTTCATCGCTAATCGCGATTTCAATTTTGACTTTCGGCAAGAAATCTACAACGTATTCAGCACCACGATAGAGTTCAGTGTGGCCTTTTTGACGACCAAAGCCTTTCACTTCAGTTACAGTGATGCCTTGAACACCAATTTCAGACAATGCTTCGCGAACATCGTCTAATTTAAAAGGTTTTACAATTGCAGTTACGAGCTTCATGTTTGTTTTCCTTCGGCTTATTTCACCAGTAAGGTTTTACGTTCAAATTTCATGCCAAGATTCCTAAGGTCGGGGGAAATTAGAAAGCCCGGCATGTGGTTTATTTATACCTTATTTTATACTTATAAATCTTTTGAATCTTCAAATTTTAGTCATTTTTATGTGGTCTTTTATGATAATAATTATCGATTAATCCCATATTTTGTCTGAAATACTATAGTCTTGATTGCTGCGGTGTTAAACTGTGCGCTTATTTCCATCTCTATGGACCACACAATGATTGAAACTTTATTACAAGCAATCTTGCAGCAGATCGAAGAACCAAAAAAAGATCTGGAACATAATCTTCGGGCTTTATTAAACGAAGCAGTAAGTAAAATGGATCTGGTTTCAAAAGAGGAAATTGAACGTCAGCGTACAGCCTTAAATCAGGCCAATCAGCGTTTAAATGAGTTGCTCAAACAAGTTGAATCACTTGAAGAAAAGATATCGAACAAAAAATAAGCACCAGTGAAGTGCATAAAAGACAAATAATGAACAATAATAACGCACCAAAATGGAACAATAAATGTCTTTTGCTAAAATCCATACCCGGGGATTGCTGGGACTGCATGCCCCTTTAATAGAAGTTGAAGTTCATGTCAGTTCGGGTATGCCTTCGCTCACTATAGTGGGGCTTCCCGAAGCGGCGGTACGTGAAAGTAAAGACCGGGTCCGTTCTGCCATTTTGAATAGCGGCTTTCAATTTCCAACCAAACGTCTGACCATTAATCTGGCCCCTGCAGATCTGCCAAAAGATGGCTCACGTCTGGACTTACCGATTGCTTTAGGTATTTTAGTGGCCTCTGGGCAGCTGCCTGAAAATTGCACCGAGCATCTTGAATTTATTGGAGAATTGGCCCTCGATGGTCAATTACGTCCTGTCAGCGGCACCTTAAGTATTGCCATTGCCTGTCAAAGTGACCAGCATCAACTGATTTTGCCTGGCCCCAATGCACAGGAAGCCTGTCAGCTCCCAGACTTTAAAGTCTTTGCAGCCAATCATTTAAAAGAAGTGTGTGAACATCTTTCCCAAGCGCAGCGCTTACCGCAAATAGAAGCCAGTCCACTCAATACAGACCATTTTTATAAGTTTGATCTGGCGGATGTAAAAGGACAATTACGACCACGGCGTGGCTTGGAAATTGCTGCTGCAGGTGGACATTCTTTATTATTTAGAGGACCTCCTGGAACCGGTAAAACTTTACTGGCTTCGCGGCTATCCAGTATCTTGCCGCCTCTCAATACTGAAGAAAATCTTGAAGTCGCCAGTATTTATTCTATTGCCAATAATAGTCATACTTTTGGACAACGTCCTTTCCGCGCGCCACATCATACCGCGTCTGCAGTTGCCCTGGTCGGTGGAGGATCGCATCCTAAACCAGGTGAAATTACGCTGGCACATCTAGGTGTATTATTTCTCGACGAACTGCCGGAATTTGACAGGAAAGTCCTTGAAGTATTACGTCAACCTTTGGAATCTAAGGAAATTGTAATTTCGCGTGCCTCTCGACAAATTACTTTCCCAGCCAACTTTCAGCTGGTTGCAGCGATGAATCCCTGCCCTTGTGGTTATGCTTTTAATCAGGATATTCGCTGCCAGTGTTCTCCAGAAATGATCAAGCGTTATCAGAACCGGATTTCTGGGCCATTACTGGATCGGATTGACCTGCATATCGATGTGCCTCCTCTGCAAGCTCATGAATTACAATCTACACAACCGGTAGAAGATTCTGCAACTGTTAGGGAACGTGTGATAACTGCCTACGAACTGCAAATACAAAGACAGAAAAAGCTGAATATGGCATTAAACCCAAAAGAATTAGAGCAATTTGCGCCACTAAATGCTCAGACCAGTAAAATGTTTGAACTTGCCCAGCAGAAGCTAAATCTGTCAGCCCGTGCTTATCACCGGGTATTACGAGTAGCACGAAGCATAGCTGATTTAGCTGAGAATTCAGAAATTCAGCCTCAGCATTTATCGGAAGCTTTATCTTATCGAGGTCAGCAAAGCTAAACGATTGGATAATAAAAATAAAAAAAGGCGACTCAGGTCGCCTTTTTTTATTAAACAATTAGAAGCTGTAACCTAGACCCAAGACAACTTTATTTTTTTGTTTCACATCATTACGGTCATAACCACCGAAAATATAGTTCATACTTGCAGTCAAGCCAGTATCAGCAAGTGGCTTGCTTAAACCGATATCGAAATGACGAAAACCAAAACTCTCTGTTGAGTCTTCAATAAAGTCACCACTTTCCTCATAAATATATAAGCCCAATGCAGTATCCAAACTAAAATCTTTTGGTAATGCATAACTATAAGATGCTTTTAGATAAGTATCGCCTGTATTACCCCAAAGAGTATCTTCTAGCAAAGTTTGCGCAGTGATACCTAAATCTTTATAAGTCAAACCCAACATGGTTTCAAAGCCATTTGCATCTTTGGTACCAATATCATAATAGTAATAATAAGTTACGCCTGCTGTATAACCCCAGTCATCATTGATTGAACCGCTATAGCCTGCATAGAAATCATTTTCGAAAGCATTAGTGACTTCACCTGTTTCAACAATTACAGGAACACCGTCAGTATTTAAAAATTCATCTGTATTCACATATCTTAGGGTTGATCCCCACCAGCCTGCATAAAAACCTGAAGCATGGTTATAGTCTAAACCGCCATTAATTGTGGCATCTTTATTTTCAGGTGTATTTGTAATACCACGCAAGTTATAGCTCGATAACACACCGATATTGCCAGATACTGAGTGCGGAGATGTAGGCTCATCTGCAAAAGTAAAACTGGATGCTGAAGCTACTGCTGCAACTGCTAAAGCTTTTAAAGTGAATTTCATTGTTAGATTCCCCCAACCGTCCGCAGACGTTTTTAGTTGTGTTTTTAAACTCAACTTAGGCTTTGCAATAGCTATGCCAACCCATAAAAAGGAAAATCCAAATTAGCTATAAAAGTTTTTTATTTATATAAATATTTGATTTTATTTATATATATTAAAAATTAAAATTTAAATTGTTTTAGGTTAAACGATAAAATTAAGAAAAAACTGAAAAATAAAGTACTTGCGCTATTCCACTGTATGTCTAAATATTCGCTTACAACTTGCTACTTTTTGAAGCTATATTTTATATAGATAAATTTTTATGCATAAAAAAGGTGCATAATATTTAATCAATATGACACACCTTGCAATCCCTGTTTCAGCAAAACCTAGAAATTAAAGTTTGCACCTACGACAATATGATTATCGAAATCTATGTCATCACAACCTTTGCCGCCATAGACATAGTCCAGACTTAATTCAATTCGTTTTGCGACTGTTTTACTTAGTCCAATCCGTGCTTCATTAGAACTAAAGCTTTCTGTGGTCTGAATCAGTTGATCATCACCGCTAGCGTTATACAGGGAAGCACCTACTGACGTATTCAGGTTAAAGTTTTGCGATAATGGATAGCTATAAGCTGCACTGAGATAAACATCTTCTGCATTTGCATAGTTAAGATCTGTCAGCATGACATCTAAACCTAAGCTCAGGTCGTTATAAAACACGTCATTCAGTATCTCAAAATCAGTAGTACGACGCTGATCTGGGCCATCTTTACTATAAACTGTCCCATCATTTTGATAGTAATAAGATACGATCTAGGATTAGTAGCTTCAGTTCTCATTCAGCGCTCGGCCATAACCAATATAAAAGTCATGCTCAAAACCATGATCCTGATTTGCATCAGAAGAATCATAATTTAAGGTTGAGCCCCAATAGCACAGAAATATTCTGCTGTTATATGTATATTCCAGTCCAAACTGTACCGATGGATCATCACTTTCCTCACCACCACGATAAATATATTTGTTCACGACACCAATAGTTGCGCTAAGTTCACCCCTAGATAGATTTTGGGTATCTTCAGCAAAAGCATCTGAAGTCATGCTAAAAAGCAGCACAAGCAAACCGAGTTTCGACAGTTGAATCATACACGCCCTCATTTACCACGTTTAAATAAAGGGGGCAAGAATATGAAAAACGTGAATAATAAAGTTTTACCAAAAGGTTTAAAAATGAAAATGGATGACTGTGAACTATTCTAAATAGTGAATTGCAGTATAAAGGAAAAATTTAAAGTATTGTTAAAGTGGACAAAACAGCTTATAGAATCTTTTAATCAGTTTTAACCTTACATAACATCAAATTAAAAAAAATCAATATGAGCTCTGAAACACACTCTTCACTATTAAAAATATTACATTATAGAAACTTTACTTTTATCTCATTGTTTTCAATATTAATTTTACCTTATGGAAAAAAATAATATTAAAAACTATAGCGTGATTGTGAATAATAGGTTAAAAAAACTCAACTTTAGTTTAAAGAATGTCATAAAAACGATATTTTTTATCAGATTAATTATACAATTTGGTTAATTTCTGCGTGTGCTTTAAGCAGATGCAGTACAAAAAAACATATATGAGGCTCTCTCCCCATGTTAAACGCAAAGAAACTTACATTAGCAGTGTTGGTACAAGCTGCTCTGATCTCTACAGCTTATGCAAGCGAACAAAGTGAAGCAAAAGGCTTTGTAGAAGATGCTGAAGGCACAGTTCTATTCCGTACGGGTTACTTAAGCCGTGATAAAAAAAATGGTGTTGATGATACAAGCTCTGCAGCTCAAACAGCAATAATTAATCTAGATTCTGGCTTTACCAAAGGTATTGTTGGTTTTGGTGCAGGTATCATTGGTGATGCTTCATTTAAACTCGGTAAAAATGGGCATACTGGTAACCAAATGATCCCAACGCATAGTCAAGATAATGCCGATGGAACTAAAGATGCCTATGATCATTGGGCACGTGGAGGTGCTTATGTCAAAGCACGCGTATCAAACACAACGGCTAAATATGGTACGCAAGTATCTGAAATTCCAGTAATTGCAAGTAATACTGCTCGTCTAACCCCTGAATACTACACTGGTCTTTATATTGAAAGTAACGAAATTAAAGACTTGACGTTAATCGGTGGTAAATTCACTAAAAATCAATGGTCTAATGATATCAGCTCAGACCAACAAAATTTGGACAGTGCTATTTTCTGGGGCGCGAAATACAAGTTTAACGACCAAGTTAATGCCTCTTATTATGGGGTAGACGTTAAAGATAAATTAGATCGTCACTATGGGAATGTAAATTACAGCTTTCCTACAGCAAATGGTGCGACCGTAACTTTAGAGGCAATGGGTTACAATACTAAATGGAAAGTTGGAGCAGCAACCACTGATCCACGCAGTGCAACTGAAGAATTGACTAACTCAATTTGGGGTGTATCTGCAAGCTATAACAGAGATGCACACAATTTGATGCTTGCATACCAAGATAATGCGGGCAACATAGGTTACGACTATGCTTACAACGCAGATGGTCTACAAAGCATTTATGTACCAAACTCATACTTATCCGACTTTAAGGGTAACGATGAAAAATCTGTTGGCTTACAGTACAACTATAATTTTAAAAACCATGGTCTTCCAGGTCTAAACTGGACAACAGCATTCGTTTATGGTTGGGATATTGATGTAGCCGAAATAAATAATCCAGCACAAATTATCGACCAAGCTGAAGAACATGAATTCTTTAACCAAGTGAAATATACGGTTCAATCTGGTGCATTCAAAGATGCAAACTTACGCTTACGTCACTCATACTTGCGCGCAAGTGATACTTACAATAATGCTTCTGGCAACTATGTAAGTAATGCTATCAGCTCAACAAATGAATGGCGTATCTGGTTAGACATCCCGGTGAAATTATTCTAATGTCCTGACGATGCTTTAAATCAAAAAAACCTGCACATTGTGCAGGTTTTTTTATTTAAGCTTTAAAAGTTTAAAGACTTAAATGGAAAAGCAAAGCAATTATTTGTTTGCTTCTGCATAAGCAGCAATTGAGTCTAGTACTTCTTGTTTCGCAACATCTGCACCTTCCCAACCACTTAACTTAACCCATTTACCTGGTTCCAAGTCTTTGTAGTGCTGGAAGAAGTGTTCGATCTGGCTGATCAATAATGGAGGAAGATCAGTATATTCCTGAACATCTTTATAGATCGGTGTCAATTTGTCGTGTGGAACTGCAACCAGTTTCGCATCAACACCACCGTCATCTTCCATGTTCAGTTTGCCCACAGGACGGCAGCGAATAACAGAACCCGGCTCTACTGGGTGTGGTGTCACAACCAATACGTCTAGAGGGTCACCATCTAGAGATAAAGTGTTTGGAACATAACCATAGTTTGCTGGGTAGAACATTGCTGTACCCATGAAACGGTCTACAAATAACGCATCAGAATCTTTATCGATTTCGTATTTGATGGGTGCTGCATTTGCAGGAATTTCGATGATCACATAGATATCGTTTGGCGCATCTTTACCCGCTGGGATATTGCTGTAGCTCATAGCATCACTCTTTAACAAGTTATATCTTTTAAAAAACCGCGACAATTATAACGGTTTTTAAAGATTTTTTTGGATTTTAAAATATCGAACTGTAAATATGTCCGCAGACCTGATGACTTAAACTAACTTGATGATCAGCAGCAATAAAGCTACCGGACATAACATCGAGAGCAACCATACGATAGAGCGTAAAGTCGCCCAGTTGGCCAAATAGCAGATTCCGTACAACACACGAAAAACCAGATAAGCTACACCAAAAGTCATCACTACACTTTGCGGCACCACCATATATTCCGCCATTAGAATAGCAGCAATAAAGAGTGGCAAACTTTCAAAGCTATTCTGCTGGGCAGCATTCGCGCGACTGGCCAAGCCTGAAGACTTTTCTAAAAATGCCCGTGGGTTCTGATTGTCTTTGCTGCTGAAGCCTGCTGATTTTTTTGCAATCAATGTAAACACATAAGGCAAAAGACAAGCGGCCAAAATGAGATAAATAATCCCACTAATGCTGTGCATCTGTTTTTTCTCATGAAAATTTTATCTCTATCATAGCATGGCATTTCGTGAATAAATTTTGTTAAATAGAGTGCTTTTTATTACTTGTTAAGGATTCACTATGGTCGCGCCTGATCAAAATGAAATGTTCGATGTCCTCGAGAAACAACGCCAGCATCAACGTCAAGTGGATCGCGTATTAAAAATTGTCCTACCGATTGTGGCATTTCTGATGGCTGTCATTTGTGCCAATATGAATATCTGGTCACCAATCTTCACCTTTGCCATTTTATGGATTGCCTTTTATTTCGTCGGTATCAAGCGTATGCCTCTCTGGCACTGGCTGGTCGCGATTCTGGTGTATTGCTTAGTCGATAACATTCTAAGTTATGGCAGCTTTAATCAAACCGGATTTACTCGCCAGTTTGGCACCATGTTTATCTTCTTGGGAGTAGTTGGTGTAGGTCGTCCTTATTTTGATCGCTGGTTAATGAAAAAATAAAAAGTCCAAATCAAAAAAAGCGCCTGATGGCGCTTTTTTTTCTTACAGGTATTAGGCTGTTTTACGTAAATCTTTACGCAGGATTTTACCTACGTTGGATTTTGGCAATTCATCCATAAACTCGACATAACGTGGACGTTTATAACCGGTCAGGTTTTCTTTAGCGAATGCTAAAACTTCTTCTGTGGTTAAAGACGGATCTTTTTTCACAACAAACAGTTTTGGCACTTCACCTGATTTTTCATCTGGCACACCAATCGCAGCCACTTCCAGTACTTTTGGATGAGTTGCTACAACCTCTTCAATCTCAGATGGATAGACGTTAAAACCAGACACTAGAATCATGTCTTTCTTACGATCTACAATTTTCACATAACCACGTGAATCCATGACGCCGATATCACCGGTACGGAAGAAACCATTCACCATGACTTTTTCAGTTTCATCTGGACGGTTCCAGTAGCCTTTCATGACCTGAGGACCACGAATTGAAATTTCACCTTGCTCACCCAGTGGAACTTCATTGCCTTCATCATCCAGAATAGCCACTTCAGTCAATGGTAATGGAATACCAATAGTGCCACTGAATTCTTCAGACGCAGGTGGGTTTGCTGTTGCCACCGGAGAAGTTTCAGACAAACCATAGCCTTCAACGATATTGGTTCCGGTAACTTTCTTCCATGCTGCTGCAGTAGAAGGAAGTACGGCCATACCGCCGCCCATCGCCATTTTCAGTTTACTATGATCAAGTTGCTTAAACTCTTCATTGTTTACCAGCGCATTGAAAAGTGTGTTCACTGCCGGGAAGAAAGTCGGTTGATATTTACGTAGCTCTTTCATTACCGCAGGTAAATCACGCGGGTTTGGAATCAGAACGTTGGCCTGACCTTTGTACATACCGTAAAGTGCACAAACCATGAAAGCAAAGATATGATAAAGCGGCAAAGCACAGAAAATACGGTCATCTGGCTGGCCATCTTGCGCACCAAATTTACTCTGGAAGATACCGTCACACTGCAACATGTTCGCAACCAGATTACGATGTGTCAGTTCAGCGCCTTTAGATACGCCTGTGGTACCACCTGTGTATTGAAGAACTGCTGTATCGCTAAGGGTCAATTCAGGGCGTTTATAGTTGCTTGGATTGACTTTAGACAAGGCCGCATTGAATCTCACATGGCCTGGAATATCCCAAGCTGGAATTTGCTTGCGTACAGAACGCAATACAAAGTTCACCAACGTTCCTTTCAAGGCACCCAGCATGTCACCGACAGAAGCTACCACGACATGCTTCACTGGTGTTTTACCAATAATTGCTTGATAAACAGAAGCAAAATTCTCAATAATCACCAGCACTTCAGCGCCAGAGTCATTCAATTGATGTTCAAGTTCACGCGATGTGTAAAGTGGATTCACGTTGACCAGTACCAAACCTGCGCGGAACACCCCAAGTGCCACAACCGGATACTGAAGAACGTTTGGCATCATCACTGCCACACGTGAACCTTTTGCCAACCCCAAGCTTTGTAGATAAGTTGCAAACTTGCGGCTCGCCTCTTCCAATTCATTGAAAGTCATAGCCTTATCCATAAAGATAAAGGCATCACGCGAGCCGAATTTTTGGAAATTACGCTCAAAAACATCTACTAGAGAAGTATTTTCTGCTGGTAATTCTACTGTTTCTGGAATCCCTGTTTTTTGGTATTCAGCAAACCAAATTTTTTCCATAATGGCCATCTCTCCAATCATAATCCTTAGTATTTCAACTGTTTTTTTCAATATCACACGCCATTTTTAGACTTGTATATGTGCGATATTGCATCCATCTTGTTGAATCGTTGTTCATATATAACGTATTTCGCAGGATGGATGCTAGTCTTATCTTTGAATCAACAGTTTATTTGCTTTTTGATATCCGCGTGGTAAAAGCTGTCCTTTTGCACCGCGCTTACCGATATATTTGCGCAAATCATCCCCTTTTAATTTTAACTGCTGTTGTCCTGCAAGCACTTGAATTATTTCATCAAGCTTCAATATTGTCATGGACAAAATTTGATCACTATCTTCAAGTTGTATCAATTTATTTCCTTTACCTTTGTTCAATACAGGTAATTCTGCTAAATCGACAATCAACAGGCGTCCTGCTGAACTGAGCAGTGCAACATGCGTGGCATCATCGAGTGGATGCAGGTTCATGACCTCTGCCCCTTCAGATAAATTCAGGAAAGCTTTCCCCGCTTTGGCACTGGTATCCAGCTGCTTGGCCTGGGTTTTAAAACCATAACCTTTATTACTTGCCGCTAGAATTTCAGTTTCATCCTCTGCCACCAGAACCTGTTTAAAACCCACCCCACTGCCAGGAGACAGTTTTGAACTGAGCGGCTCACCGAGACCACGTGCGGATGGCAATGTGTTGATGGCCAAGGCATAGCTACGGCCAGTGTCATCTAATACATAAACGCGTTGATTGGATTTGCCCTGTGCATGACTCAAGTACTGATCACCCGCACGGAAATTCAGATTTTCTGCATCGACTTCATGACCTTTGGCACAGCGAATCCAGCCAGCTTCTGATAACACCACCGTTACCGGATCGGCCGGCAACATTTCAGTTTCATTAATTGCAGCAGCTTCGGCACGTTGTACGATTGGCGAACGGCGATCATCACCAAATTTCTTGGCATCGTCTTTCAGTTCAGAAATGATCAGGCTTTTTAAAGATTCTGGATTGGCCAGTTGTTCACGAATTACTGCCGCTTTTGCTTCCAGTTCTTCCTGCTCACGGCGCATTTCCATTTCTTCAAGCTTGGCCAAATGACGCAATTTCAGTTCCAGAATCGCTTCGGCCTGAATCTCGTCAATATTAAAACGCTGCATTAAAACTGGTTTTGGCTGATCTTCTTCACGGATAATCTGAATCACTTCATCAATATTCAGATAAGCAATGATTAGACCGCCGAGAATATGTAGGCGTTTTTCGATCTTGTTCAGATGATATTGCAGACGGCGTGTTACCGTGGTTTTACGGATTTCAATCCATTCCAGCAAAATACGACGAATTGATTTCACCTGTGGACGGCCATCGGCACCAATCATGTTCATATTGACACGATAACTGGATTCCAGATCGGTGGTGGCAAACAAGTGACTCATCACCGATTCGGCATCAATACGATTCGAACGCAGAACAATGACTAAACGGGTTGGATTGGCATGATCCGATTCATCCCGTACATCACTGACCAGTGGCAGTTTTTTGGCCTGCATCTGATCGGCAATCTGGGTGATGATTTTGGAGCCTGAGACCTGATATGGCAATTCAGTGATAATAATTTCGTTTTTATCGACGCTATAGACCGCACGCATGCGGTAGCTGCCACGCCCTGTGGTCTGGATTTTTAACAGTTCAGCAGGCGGGGTGATAATTTCGGCTTTGGTCGGCAAATCTGGCGCAGGAATATATTCTGCGATTTTTTCATCGGTCAGGTTCGGATTGCGAATCAGCGCAATGGTCCCTTTGACCACTTCACGCAGGTTATGCGGTGGAATGTCTGTGGCCATACCAACTGCAATGCCAGTGGTCCCATTCAGCAAGATATTCGGTACACGTGCTGGCAAGTTCACCGGTTCTTTCATGGAACCGTCAAAGTTGTCCTGCCATTCACAGGTGCCTTGTCCCAGTTCAGACAGCAACAGTTCGCTGTACTGGGAAAGCTTGGCTTCGGTATAACGCATGGCCGCGAAAGACTTCGGATCATCCGGTGATCCCCAGTTGCCCTGCCCTTCAATAAACGGGTAACGATAACTAAAGGGCTGTGCCATCAGCACCATGGCTTCATAGCAGGCCGAGTCGCCATGTGGATGATATTTACCGAGTACGTCACCGACCGTACGTGCCGATTTCTTCGGTTTGCTGGTCCATTTCAGGCCCAGCTCACTCATGGCATAGACAATCCGGCGCTGTACCGGTTTCAGGCCATCGCTAATATGAGGGAGTGCCCGATCCATAATCACGTACATGGCGTAATTCAGATAAGCTTGTTCGGTAAATTCTGCTACGGAGCGGTTTTCTGTCGCATGATGCGCAAGGCTTGTCATAACAACCTATAGTCCTAAATAATTCGTTTTTGTATCAATGTTTCTTATGCTAAGTCGTGGCTGTAGATGACACAAGGGCATCAAATGGCTCAGCGCGACAATTTGTGTCTTATGGCCTAAAAATATCCACTTTATAGACTCTAAGCAACTAAAAAATCATTCCCTTTATAAGCCCATCGATTCCAGGGTCTTGCCTTTGGTTTCTTCACCCAAGACCAGAATCACAATCGCGACAGCAATCAGAACCGCAGTAAACATGGTGAAGACATAACTAAAACCATTGGGCATGCCCATCAGGTGTGTTACGGCAAAAGGTGCCGCGATACCGCCAATACGGCCCACTGCGCCCGCCCAGCCTGAACCAAAGGCACGGATATTGGTCGGATATTGTTCCGGCGTATAAGTATAGAGCACACCCCAGGCGCCCAGATTAAAGAAGGACATTAGACAGCCCCAAATCACGATTTCAGTAACACTACCCGACTGACCAAAGAAATAGGCCGAGATCGCGCACATGCCAATAAAGCCGGCCAAGGTCGGCTTACGACCCAGCTTTTCGACCAACCATGCCGCCACCAGATAACCGGGCAACTGCGCCAGAATCATAATCAGTACATATTCAAATGACTGTACGATGCTATAGCCTTCTTTGACCAGTAAGCTTGGCAACCAGGTAAAGATGCCATAATAGGAAAAAATAATACCGAACCAGATCAGCCAGAGCATGAGCGTACGGCGCGCAAAGATACCCGACCATAACTGTGCAAATGAAATATGCTGCTTCTCTGCAACCGGTTTCACTTCAAAGATTTCATAGACTTGAACACCACATTTCGCTTCAATCTTTTTCACCAGTGCCGAAGCTTCCTCTACACGGCCACGGTTAATCAGGAAGGGAATAGATTCTGGTATCATTTTCCAGATCACGATGGCATACAGCGCAGGCAGGCCACCAATCATAAAAGCGGTTTGCCAGCCAAAATCAGGAATGATAAAGCGCGATACTAGCGCCGCGACCAGCCAGCCCAATCCCCAGAAACTTTCCAGCAAGACAATAAAACGGCCACGTACATGCGCAGGAATATATTCACTGACCAGCGTCACAGCCACCGGCAACTGACCACCCAAGCCTAAACCAACGATAAAACGGAATACCAGCAACCAGGTTAGATTCGGTGCAAAAGCGCAGGCTGCCGTGGCTAGGCTATAAATGACCAGGGTCGCAGCAAAGACTGTTTTTCGGCCAAAACGGTCTGCTAGGCCACCTGAAAAAATCGCCCCGATCGCCATGCCGACAAAACCGATCGACACCACCCAGCTTTTTTGATCGGCAGTCATCTGCCAGTCTTCAGCCATTTTGGCCAGGATAAAGGAAATCAATCCGGTATCCATCGCATCAAACATCCAGCCCAGTCCAATCACCACCAGCAAGGTGTAGTGAAACCTACCAATCGGTAAGCGTTGTATGCGAGAAACTAAATCCATAACAAAAATCTCTGATCAGGTGGAACGGGAGATGCTGCTTTCTCAACAGGTGGGCTGCTTTATATTTTTTATACTACGAATTGAGTTGAATGCGGCTATTTTTATTGCCGCACTTCATACATTTAAAAATTAAGATTCGTCTTTGGAAGATGCCGAGTGCTCATCATCATCTTTATAAATGAATTTTGGCATTTCCAGACCAAAATAGATGGCGATCAGACGTAAGCTAAAACCAAAGATCAGGGTAGACAGAATGGTCAGATCCTGCGACAAGCCGTAGTGACTACAGAGCCAGTAAAAGATCACTGAAACAAAGGCAATACTGGCATACAGTTCACGGCGGAACACCAGCGGTACGTCATTACATAAAATATCACGCAAAATCCCGCCAGACACACCGGTCAAGACACCCGCAACGGCGCTGACCACAAAACCATGTCCCATTTCCAGGGCAATCTGACAGCCAATAATGGTAAAGCCAATGAGCCCCAAGGCATCCAGTACTAGGAAGACATTACGTAACTGTCGCATCCATTTGGCAATCAGGATGGTGACGAAGGCGGCGCAACAGGTCAGCACCAGATATTCGGGATGTTTGACCCAAGTCAAGGGATAATGTCCGAGCAGAACATCACGGACCGAACCACCGCCCAGTGCCGTGACACAGGCAATAATCATCACGCCAAACCAGTCCATGCTGCGCCGGCCAGCGGACAGTGCCCCGGTCATGGCTTCAGCGGTAATTGCAATAATATAGATGACGGTCAGTAACATCGCCCTGCTTCCACCTGAGGCTATGAGATGGCGGCTATTCTAAGCTAAATCTGTGTGAAAGTTATAAGAATCCGGCACAACATTGCTTAAATTTTTTCCCCGAACCACAAATGCAGGCCTGTTTCATGGTGATGTTATGGTCTGTAGTCGGATCCAGAAAATACCAGCGACCTTCAAACTTCACAAAATGCGAAGCTTCATGATGCACCTGTGCCTGCTTGCCATCATGATAATGTGCCTTAAACTCGACCAAGGCATGATTTTTATCTAGTTTTTCATTGGCTTGAACAATTTCAAGCTTTAACCATTGATTGGCTTTACTCCATTCACTAATTGCCTGCAGGTCCAGCGCTTGTTGCTGACCCAGCGCAGTCGTGGTTTTGATGTAATCGATTTCATGCTTGGCGAAGGCACTGTAACGGGAACGCATGAGTTGCTGTGCAGTCTCTGCGACCTTTTGCCCTACATGCAGTGGCTGACAACAACTGTGATATTCGCCTTGTCCACATGGACATGCTTCTGACATTTCAGTTCCATAAAAATAGCCCGACAATGCGGGCTATTTTAGCAAACTTTACAGGCCAAACATTGGCTAGAATCTAGTCCTGTGCAGGAAGCTGCGGAATGATATGCACTTTATCGATCTTATGACCGTCCATCGTCACGACCTCAAAGATATGCCCATCTGCTTCAAACTTTTCACCGCTATGTGGTAAACGTGCCATATGGAACAATACATAACCAGATAAAGTCGAATATTCTTCAGTTTCATTGACCAGATCACGATCCAGCAGCAAGGAAACGTGACGAATATCGGTGGAACCGTCCAGAATCAGGCTGCCATCATCCAGACTTTCTGCTGCCACTTGCAGCTCATCTTCATCTGGAAATTCACCGGCAATTGCTTCAAGAATATCAATTGGGGTGGCAATCCCTTCAATTGAGCCATATTCATTCAGCACAATTGCCATCTGTAAGGGCGCTTGACGCAATTGATCCATCACCATCAGTACCTGAGCATTTTCATGCACGATGACTGGCTCACGTAAATGCTTTTCAAAGTCCAGCACCCCAGTTTCAATATATTCATTCAGGACTTTATGGGTCAGCACCACACCGGCAATATTGTCCAGTTCGCCGCGAGCGATGATCAGACGCGAGTGGCTCATCTGCAACAATTGTGCTTTGATGCTGTCGGCATCATTGTCCAGATCGATCCATTCCAGTTCGGGACGCGGCGTCATCACCGACTTGACCGGACGTTCAGACAGACCCAAAACTCCCTGCACCATGACACTGTGATAGATACCGTTATCATCATTAAAGACTTCATCAGCAAAGGCACGTGTCGCCAGAACATCTTCCGGCTCAGAAGAATCATTGTCCTGAGCAGGTTTACCACCCAGCATCCGCATTACGGCAGAAGCAGTACGGTAGCGCATGTCGGTGGTGGTCACCATTTTTTCCTGATTGCGTTTCATGGTCTGGTTAATAAATTCGACAATCACCGAGAAGCCAATTGCAGCATACAGGTAACCTTTCGGAATATGGAAACCGAAGCCTTCGACCACCAGCGAGAAGCCGATCATCATCAGGAAGCCCAGACACAGAATCACCACGGTCGGATGTCTGTTGACGAAATCCATCAGAGCTTTGGATGCCCAGAGCATAATCCCGATGGCAATAATCACGGCAATCATCATCACTGACAGGTCTTTGACCATACCAACCGCAGTAATCACGCTGTCTAATGAGAATACGGCGTCCAGCACCACGATCTGGACAATCACCATCCAGAATACCGCATGGACCGGATTTTCTTCTTTGATGACGGGTTTGGCTTCCAGACGCTCATGCAGTTCCATGGTGCCTTTAAACAGCAGGAACACCCCACCAAACAATAGAATCAGATCGCGGCCCGAGAAAGCATGATCAAAGATGTGGAATAGTGGATCAGTGAGGGTCACTACCCAGGCAATCGAGGCCAGTAAGATCAAACGCATCAGCAGGGCCAGCATCAAGCCGACAATCCGCGCCGTATTACGTTGTTCTGGTGGCAGTTTCTCCGCCAAAATAGCAATGAAAACCAGATTGTCGATCCCGAGTACAATCTCAAGAACAATCAACGTGAGTAAACCGACCCAGGCTGAAGGGTCTGACATCCATTCAAAGATCATACGCTTGGCTCCTGAAGCTCAGGACTGCAGCATGGAATCACCTGACGCTGTGACACAGCAAAACAGAATTTTTTATATTGAATAAGATCAATTATTTGGCGTAGATTTATAAAGTTAAACGGCCAACTACCACTACCCATCGTCGTTCTATTGTTGTGAAACCAATTTTCAGTATATCAAGATCAATTTGAAATTCACCTGTTTTCATAGCTGTTTATCGATGAATTTTGCTGAGCCCTATTGCAGTGAAAATGTCCCTGCTCACAGAATTGTCATATTTATTAATTAAGCTATAGTCACAAGAAAGAAAAATGATAAGGTGAAGAAAATAAATGCAAAGCGTAATTCAAATGACAGATTATTTTAAAGAAAACTCCCCAAAAACAACACGCCCTCTAGTGGCTCTCTATTGTGGTTCACGTGCAGGCAACAAACCGGTTTATTTAGAAAAAGCCATTCATCTCTCGCAAGGACTGGCAGAACATGGTTTCGGGCTGGTTTACGGTGGCGCCAGTATTGGCTTGATGGGACAGGTCGCGGATGCCATGATCCAGCATGGCGGTGAAGCTGTAGGGGTGATTCCTGAATTTATGCTGGATTATGAAATTGCCCATAACCAGCTCACCGAATTACATGTGGTGACCAGCATGCATCAACGCAAGGCTATGATGGCCGAGCGGGCCTGTGCCTTTGTGGCCTTGCCAGGTGGACTGGGCACGTTTGAGGAAATTCTGGAAATTGCCACTTGGGGTCAGCTAAACCAGCACCAGAAACCGATGATGCTGTATAACGTGAATGGCTTCTATGATGCCTTGATTGCGCAGCTGGACCGCGCCGTTGAAGATGGTTTTTTACCGCCACAGCATCGCGCCAAACTGATCATTTGCGAACACGAAGAAGAAATTTATACAACTTTAACCAATTTAGGCCATCCGCAAAGATTTGTGGTTTAAACCGTTCCAATTAAGAAAAAAGCGAGCACCTGGCTCGCTTTTTTATTGGATTTTTAATATCAGGACTTATTGACCATAATTCGTCACAAAGTCATAAAACATCGGCAAAGTTGTTGCCAGAATGACCGACATGGCCAGACCGAACATCAGTTTCATGGCATCTGCACTGACATTACGTGAAGTACGATGTTTGTTGACTTCATCCAGAATCATCGACATGGCAAATTCACGACCTGCGAGTAATCCCAGGAATACCCAGGTGGTACTCATTGGAATGTTGCTCCACTCTTTAAAAACTAACAGGATAATGGCATACATGAAGTCGATAATCGTTGCAGCACGAATGTCGGTCACACCGGTTTTGGTGTCAACAATGTTCTGGATAGCCCCGCCACGTTGATACAGAATCACACCCAGCAAGACCACGAATACCGTAATCGCAAACATCAGGAATTCAAACGGCACCTGACGTGGCACATACACGAAGATGTTAGCCAGATCCTGAATCAACCATTGACTCCACAGGAAACCGGTAGAGACCCACTGCAAGCCCATCCAGACCTTGGAGTGTTCCTGATGACGTGTCTTGGCAAAATGGCGTGCCAGCTGCTTGACCACAAAACGATAGATGACAATCGCTACAATAAAGGCGACGGCATAGCCCATCATCGATTTGACCATCATCGAGCCTAAGCTTGCAGGAGAGAAAATCGTAAGCACCAGGAAGGTGGTACTGACTGGAATCCCGTATTTGGTCAGTATTAACAGGAGAATTGGCGGCACAATATACAGCCAGGTAATACCACCTTCAGGGAAAGGAATCGTTTCTAAACGACCGTATGAGGCATCACCCACCCCAGATGCATACCAACCATAGACCAATACGACAATTAAAATTGAGCTGATATAAATCCACAACACCCACCATGGGCGATGTGAATTCGAAGAAATAAATGTCCCTAGGGTTTGAGGTACATCATTTCCGACAATAGAGTAAGCGGCCAAACAGAAGCCGATCACCATCAAAATCTCGATTGTCATAAAAACAAACCTATACGCGAGGAGATTTCAGCACTGCTGAAAAGTTGGCCCAAGATTATGACGGTTTTATTTCATTTTAATGACAAGACTGTCATATATACGGTCACCTTACAAAAAAGAGCACCGAAGTGCCCTGAATCTAAAAGCTTTTGGTTACTTGAGATTTACTTGATAAATCGTGGTGCTCCCACTGACTTCATGGCCGACCATCAAGAGTGGTTTCTTATTCGGGGAGTCTTTGGCGGGGATAAATACCAAACCTTCCGGTCCTAAATCACCAGCTTGTCCCATTTCAATCTGCGCTGTGGTCGCTTTAAAATCACGTGAATTAATATATTGCACGAAGACTGGTGATGCAGGTGTAGACACATCATAGACCATGATGCCACCGACACGCTCCAGACCAATAAAGGCAAAGGTTTTTTGGCCAATCTGCCCCAAGGTCACCCCTTCAGGTTCCGGTCCTTTATTGTCACTGCGATTATCCAGTCCGGCTTCTTCATGATTAAAGTTGAAAATTTCAGGATGATGTTTGGCAATATACTGCTCAAATTGATCGCCCGAATCCCATACCAAATCCAAACCGGTCTGCTGATCATTTTCCACCCAGATACTGACCGAGCGGGTACCAAAGCTATATAAATGATCATAGACCAGATTGTCCCGTTCATTCAGTTTGGCTGTACCATCGGCATTTTTTTGATAGCCTTCAGTCCAACTAATATTTAAACGGCCCAGTAGATGATCTTCACGGCAGTCTTTGGCATCCCCTGCAATAGCACCGCAGTAGGCAAAGTTAGCCGGATTAAGTTCTGCACCTTTGGCCAATACCCGAAGATGAGCTGGCAAATCATCACCCAGACGGCGGTCAAAACCTTTGGTATGGACCAAGTGTTTCACCCGCCATTCTTCTACAAAGCCCTGGCTGGTATCGTTATTGAAATATGCAGGATTGTTTTCACCCCAGGCACGGGCATCGCCTTCATTGGCAGACACAATATAGGTTTTGCCCGCGACCTCGAAACTTGCAATCGCATCTGGCATATATAAGCCACGGACATTGGCCCAAGTTTGAATATTGATTTTGCCTTTACCGTCGATACCATCCGCATCGCTGATATCCATACCATGACCATTTATGCCATGATCTTTAAAGCCAAATGGATAAACAGCGAGCACCTTGGCAGAAGCCACATCAATTTTGGCCAAGGCATTATTTTCCTGTAAGGCAACCCAGGCGGTTTTTCCATCTTTCGAAACAGTGATGTACTCAGGTTCAAAATCCTGAGCTGCGCTGGCCTTTGGTCCGAAAATGCGGACGTCCTGTTCACGCAATGCTGCTTCCCGTCCATTCAAGGCCTTAAAGTCTGCTGTACGAATGATCGGGGCTTTTAAATTGGCCAGACTAATGACAGACACTGAACCTTCTGGATCAACCTGATAATCATCAGAAGGCTCGCCTTCATTGGCCACCAGCAAAGTTTGACCATCCGGTGTGAAAGTCAGCATGTCCGGTAAGGCACCCACCTGTACGTGGGCCAGCTTAGTCAAGTCTTTGGCCTGATATAAAGCAATATAGCCCGGGTCAGTTTTCACAGCAGCCTGAATCGCAATGGCGACAATGCCATTGTGTACCGCGACACTGTTGACCTCAGCCTCTGGCGCAATGTCATCGACCGTGATAGAGGTTATTTTTTTTGGCTGATCAGGTTGACTTAAATCCAGTACATCCAATACGCCTTCTTTGGCATTGACCACGAATAGGCGTTGACTCTCTGCATCAAAGGCCGGAATTTCTGCTGCACTTTGCGCAAACACACCCGATTCATAAGCGGCTAATTTGCTTAATTCGATCGAGTTCGGTGTAGCCTCAACGATTGGAACAGGAGTTTCATTTTCATTCTCACTTCCACATGCCACCATCCCCACAGCCAGCATGGCCACTATCAATGACTTTAATTTTAATTTCATTTTTTTGTTGATCTATCATGAAGAATTCGTGACCAATTTATAACCAGAGCATTGCAGTGCCATGACAGATCGGTTGCAGTTCCTTGACACAACACCGCATAAAAGTTGACACGCTTTATATACGACAGACTCGGCTGATTCCTTTAAACTATTCAAAATTTTCAGTTTTCCAGAATTATGAATGCCACGCCTACGCATCAAGCCTTAGATCCCGAGTTCAGACTGCTGGTCTTGTTGGTCTCGATTGGCTTTTTTATGCAGGGGCTGGACACCACCATTATTAATACCGCCCTACCTGCAATTGCCCAAAATTTGCAGGAAGATCCGCTACGCATGCACAGTGTGGTTGTGGCTTATGTGCTGTCTGTGGCGGCCTGCATTCCCTTAAGTGGCTGGCTGGCAGACCGGTTCGGGGTCAGAAATACCTATTTTGCTGCAATTATTATTTTCTCTTTGGCCTCTTTGGGCTGTGCCTGGTCAAGTAGCCTGAATGAATTATTGGTGTACCGGATCTTTCAAGGGATCGGTGGTGCACTATTGCTGCCGGTCGGCCGTTTGGCCATGCTGAAGATCATTCCCCGTACCCAGTTTCTGGCCGCCATGAGTCTGATGAGTCTGGCCGGCCTGATTGGTCCGTTGATTGGCCCGACTTTAGGTGGCTGGATGGTGGAATATCTGTCCTGGCACTGGATTTTCCTGATCAATCTACCGATTGGTTTGCTGGGCGCACTGATTACCTTTAAGGCCATGCCGAATGTACTTGAACCTACAGTCGCCCGTTTTGATTATTGGGGCTTTATCTTGCTGGTGGTGGCGATGGTGGGCCTCTGTCTGGGAATTGAAAATTTTGCCAGTCCAAAAAACTCGCTGTGGTGGAGCCTGAGCCTGATTCTAGCCGGTTTATTGGCCACCCTGATTTATGCCTATCATTCACATACGCATAGCAATGCCCTATTTCGCAGCCGGCTGTTTAAAAATAAAATTTATGCGATTGGTATTTTGGGTAATTTTTTTGCCCGTCTCGGCGGCAACTCGATTCCATTTTTACTGCCGCTGATGTTACAGGTGGCTTTCGGTTTTGAACCTTTTATTACCGGTTTATTGATGATTCCGACTGTGCTCGGTTCGCTGGCCTCCAAACCGATTATCCGCAACATCATTCAGCGTTTTGGCTATCGCCGGGTATTGCTGGTCAATACTTTGCTGGTGGGTCTATGTATTGCCAGTTTTGCCCTGACCACGGCGGAAACCCCAATCTGGCTCCGCGCGATTCATTTCTTTATCTTCGGCATTTTAAATTCACTGCAATTCGTGTCGATGAATACCCTGACCTTAAAGGATTTAAGCCAGCAGGATGCCAGTAGCGGCAACAGTTTCCTGTCGATGATCATGATGCTGTCAATGAGTATCGGAGTGGCGCTGGCAGGGACACTGGTGAACATGCTGAGTGCCTATTATGGCGCTGACAATCTGGTGGCTGCTTTTCATGTGTCACTGATCTGTTTAGGCTGTATCAATATTATTGCGGCCTATATTTTCTGGCATATTCCTAAAAATACCCCGGTTTGATGCGATATATTCACTTTGGGCTGATTGTAAGTTTTAGGCTAAATCACATATAGGCAAGGACTGAAGATGCAAAAAAATCAGGCTCCGAACAGAGTTAATAAATCGCTCTTGATTGGGCTTGGCGTGCTGATCACTGTGATCGCTAGCGCTATGGTCTATTTCTGCCTGATGAAAGCACCCTCTGCCCATGCTGCCGATTACCCAATCCAAGGTTTTGATGTATCGCATCATCAAAAAGAGATTCAGTGGCAGCAGATTTCGCCTGAAAAATACCATTTTGTTTATCTGAAAGCCACTGAAGGCGGTGATTTTAAAGATACCAAATTTCAGAAAAACTGGTTAAAAGCACGTGAACGCGGCTTTCTGGTCGGTGCCTATCATTTCTACCGCCTCTGCCGCGATGGCAGCATTCAAGCCCAGAATTTTATTGACTCCGTACCCAATAAACCGGATGCCTTACCGCCAGTGATTGATCTGGAATATGACAGCAAATGCATCAATACCTATTCTAAAGAGCAGCTTTTAAACGAAATTCAGGTGATGCACGATGCCCTGAAAAAGCATTATGGCAAGCAGCCGATTTTCTATATTTCTAAAGCTTTTTATAATATTGTACTGGCAGGACACTTTCCTAACGTACCACTCTGGGTACGTGAATACAAAGGTCTGCCTGATTTAAAAGATCAGCCTAAATGGACGTTTTGGCAACATACCAGTCAGGGGAAAATTCCCGGTATTACCACACCGGTAGACCTGAATGTTTTTTATGGCTCAGAACAGCAATGGCTGGATTTTCTCAAAAAGAATGCGATTGTAGTACCTTCATCTGAGAATCAAGCAAAATAAAGCTGATCGCCTGAAAACAAGTTCTTTATAAAAACAACAAGGAAATAAAAAGATTGAAATGGATAAAAGGCGTTTTACTCGGTCTGGTGATTCTACTCCTGCTCGTCGCGGGTATGCTGGCTTATCTGTTGCAAGCTTCGGGCAAGGTTAGTGACTTTAAAGCCTGGCAGCCGCAAACCGGTACATCCGTTCACGAGCTTACAGTCAAATTTTTTGGTGTGTCCACTCTGTTACTCGATGATGGCCACGATCAGATCCTGATCGATGGTTTCTTTAGCCGGCCATCTTTGTGGCAAGTGCTTAGCCGCCCTATTCAAAGTGATAGAGCGCTCCTAGAGCAACTGGTGAAGCACCATGAATTGAGCCGAACCCGAGCCATTCTGGTCAGTCACTCGCATTATGACCATGTTCTGGATGTACCGGCCTTACTGGAAATGCTTCCCGAAACTGCTGTCGTCGGTTCGCCGAGCACCCTGAATATCGCCCGAGCAAATCCCAAAGTTACTCCACAGCAATTACAGTCAGTTAAACCTTGGCAACTACAGCAATGGGGGCATTTCCAGATCACGGCAATTCCCTCACAACATACTCCGCCCACAGCGGTAAATGATAATTTAGGCGAAGAGTTACTCCAACCTTTAGCTCTGCCAGCTAAATTTTCCGAATTTAAGGAAGGTGGCAGTTTCGATTACCTGATTGAGCATGCAGGACATAAGATTCTGGTCAAGGCCAGTACCAGATTTATTCCAGAGCAATTGCAGCATCTGAAAGTCGATACCCTGTTTTTAGGCATTGCCCAGCTTTCCAGACAATCCGATGCCTATCAGCAGCAATATCTGGCTGAAACCCTGAACCTGCTCAAGCCCAAAGTGGTGATTCCGGTGCATTGGGATGATTTTTTTCAGCCTTTAAACCAGCCGCTGCAATTTTTACCCCGTCTTGCCGATGACACCCCAAAAAGTTTGCAACTTCTGATTCAGGCTGCCGAGAGACAAGGGACAAAAGTCGTCCTGCTCAGCGAACCGCAGCCCTATTTACTCAACTCAGCCTTCGCTTCCCAATCCGATTAAAGCCCCTTAAGATAGCGTACATGCGCAAAATTATTCATATCGATATGGATGCGTTTTATGCCTCGGTTGAGCTGCGTGAACGTCCAGAACTGAAAGACTTACCTGTGGTGATAGCCTCGCATCATCCTCGGGCGGTGGTCGCGGCTGCCTCCTATCCGGCACGGGTTTATGGCCTGCGTTCTGCCATGTCCATGGGGCAGGCGCGCAAACTGTGTCCTCAAGTTATCGTGATTGAGCCAGATTTTGCCAAATACCGGCAGGTATCGGCACAAATTCATCAGATCTTCCAGCAATATACTTCCCTGATTGAGCCACTGTCTCTAGATGAAGCCTTTCTGGATGTCACAGAAAATTTACAGCAGATTCCCAGTGCTACCGAAGTCGCCATGCGAATTCGTGAGGATATTTTTCAAGCCACCGGATTAACCGCTTCTGCTGGTGTAGCGCCCAACAAGTTTCTCGCTAAAATTGCTTCGGACTGGCACAAACCGAATGGGATCTGTGTGATTAAACCTTCGCAGGTACAGCGTTTTATCCAGGATCTGCCACTGAAAAAAATTCCCGGCGTCGGTAAAGTCACTCAGGAAAAACTGAAAAGCCTGAATCTAGAAACTTTAGGCGATTTACAGCAAATCGATGAAGCCTTACTAATTCAACATTTTGGCAAATATGGCCGGCGGCTATTTTTGTATGCTCAAGGCATTGATGAACGACCGGTCGAAGTGGAACGGGAACGCCAGCAAATTTCCAAAGAAACCACTTTTGATGATGACCTGCATCTGAACCAATGTCGCCCCTATTGGGAGCCTTTACTTGGACAAGTATGGCAAAGCCTGCAAAAGAAACAGCTTTCTGCTCGCGGCGTTACGGTCAAATTAAAACTCAAGAATTTTCAGGTGATGCAACACAGTAAAAGTTTTAAACAGGTGCTGCGTAGCCCACAGGAATTAGCCCAAGCCTTGGACTTACTGCTCGACGACCTGCATATTGCTCCGCAGATGCAATTTCGGCTGATCGGCGTCGGCGTGTATCAGCTCAGCGTCCCCGAAACTGAAACCCAGTTATTGCTACTCTAAACCTTTTTTGATCATGTTTTAGGCATCAGTTTAAAAATACGGCAACTTTGTTTTTACATTTTGATTTTTTAGAGTACTCTATCTGCGCAATGCATTATCCATGTATGTGCCGAGATGCTGAAAATCACCTTTACTTTCAGCATGATGTCCTGTGATTAGCGTGACGATCAAATCCGAATATTGCAGGGCAACTCTGATGTAACTCATGGAATCCCCTCCTGCATGTCTTCTGTAAATTCTTCTGTTGTTCAAGAACAACGCGCACGTAAAGCTGCGCTATCTAGTTTTGTTGGTGCTGTTGTCGATTGGTATGATTTTCTCCTTTATGGCATTGTTGCAGCCTTAATTTTTAAAGATCAGTTTTTCCCCAGTATTGGCGAGAACATGGGTACCCTTGCGGCTCTGGCCACCTTTGGGGTCGGCTTCCTGTTTCGTCCTTTAGGTGGTGTGGTATTTGGTCACTTTGGTGACAAGCTCGGCCGTAAAAAAATGCTGGTACTTACGGTAATCCTGATGGGAATTTCCACGGTCGGGATTGGTCTGCTGCCAAATTTTGAAGCAATTGGCTGGTGGGCTCCGGTGCTGTTGGTGTTTTGCCGTGCCTTGCAAGGCTTTGCCGTGGGTGGTGAATGGGGCGGCGCAGCTCTGATGGCAGTTGAAAATGCACCCAAGGGTAAAAAAGCCTTTTATAGCAGCGGGGTTCAGGTCGGCTATGGTGTTGGCCTGGTATTGGCCACTGGTGCAGTCTCCATTATTATTGCGACCCTAGGCGAACAGGCTTTTGCGGACTGGGCATGGCGTATTCCCTTTCTGGCCAGCATCGTACTGTTAGCTGTAGCGATGTGGATCCGACGTGATCAGGATGAATCGCAAGAGTTTGTGGAAAAGGTGGTGAAAGCTGATCATCAACCAGAAAAACTGCCGATCTTGCAGGCGATCAGCAAACATCCAAAAGCTTTCTTTTATATTCTTGCCTTACGTTTGACTGAATTGCTGACCATGTATCTGGTCACCAATTTCGCCCTGAACTATTCCACCAGCAACCTAGGCATGGACAAACAGTTCTTCCTGAATATCACGCTGATGGTCGGTGCCATCAGCTGTTTCAGTATTCCCTTCTTTGCCTGGCTGGCGGATAAATTCAATCATCAGAAAATGTGTGTCTGGGGCGGTTTGATTGGTGCGCTTTCAGCCTTTCCATTTTTTATGGCGCTCGATGCACAAAACACCTGGATGATCATTGTCGGGGCAATTTTACTGGCGAACGTCGCACACGATATGGTGGTCAGTGTCCATCAACCGATTTTCACCTCCCTGTTTGGCACAGAATACCGCTACAGCGGTGCCGGAGTTGGCTATCAGGTGGCGAGCATCATTGGGGGTGGTTTTACCCCATTTATTGCAGCGGCACTGGTGATTTGGGCGGATGGTTCATGGCATTATGTAGCCATCTATCTGGCGGTGGGTTGTCTGCTGACTGCACTGGTCGCAGCCCTGATGCCCAAAACTCAGGATGAACAACATGACAGTTGAACGTTTACACGTATCGAAACGCTTTTCGGAAATTGCTATTGCCGGTAATCTGGTGCATCTTGCCGGCCAGCTGGCCACAGATGTTGAACTGGATATTAAAGGGCAAACCCAACAGACTTTAGATATTATTGACCAGTTTCTGGCAGATGCCGGCACAGACAAAAGTCACATCATGTCGGTAACCATCTATTTGAAAGATATTGAGAAGGATTATGCAGCCTTCAATGAAGTCTGGGATGCCTGGGTCGCTGATATCGAAGCGCTGCCTCGTACCTGTGTAGAAGCAAAACTCTATGATCCACGGGTATTGGTCGAACTGACTGTCGTGGCGGTTAAACCAGAATAATGTTTCAAGATCGATACTCATAAAAAAAGCATGCTTCTGGCATGCTTTTTTGTTTTAGCCCACAGCTTTGATTTTACTGCGCTCTAAATCCGAATATAAATAATATTTTTTCAGATCATTGCTAACTGTATATTTGGGCATTTTCTGCATTTGCGCTTGCTCCTGCAAGAAGTCCTGGCGCAACTGATAATATTCCGGCACATCATCGTAACGAATCACCCGATAACCGGCCATGGTTAGTAATGCATCCTGAAAACCCGTCTGCTGGGGACGCTTTAAGATTAAGGGATCATCCACTCCTACCACGGCTAGAATCTGATGCTGCTGATCCAGAATGACAAAATCTGCAGTCAGGTTACGGTACTTATGCCGAGTCCGGTTAAATTTAGTCGTTATTAAGGCATCATAGGAAACATGTGCCAGAATAATGTATTCAGGTAAGACTTCTCTCAGGCGAGTGAAGGTCAATTGCTCATTCAGGTTAAAAATAGCACGCTGCTTTAACGCGCTGTCTTGTGGTTTGGAATTATTTCCGAGCTTTTTCCATGCCATGAGCACGACACAGAAGAGCAGGAAACTCCCAATCATAATATAGGTGGTCATGCCTGAATCCTTGCATTCTTATAATCATTTTTGTTTTATTGTTGTGCAGTATAAACCCACGCTTTATTTTAAATAGAGCTAACAACCAATCTGTTTAAATACCCATACAACTGGTATCAAAACTGGATTCTGTGTTACCTAAAGTGACATCTCTCTGGATGCCAATGAAAGTGGATTTAAAGTACTGATAATGCACTCTAAAACATCCATGGAATTGATCGCAATACATATCTGCCCAACTGTAGGACAATTCCGACAAAGTGTTATTTTTATATCACTTTTTTAAAGAACTTAGTCCAAATAATATATTCTTTTACACTTTCAACGCACAAGCTCAGGCTACGTTACTTTACCCAAGAGCTAAAAAAAGACACCGAAGTGTCTTTTTATTAACTTAATTATGCACGTGATTTGGGCTTCGCTTTAGGCTTTGGCCCACCAAACGGTTTTTTGGCATCACCCGTTTCACGTGGTGGTAAACCAGTGTGCTGGGTCAGAATTTGACCACGCTCAGGACGTTTCTTGGTATTTGAAGGACGTGACTGAGCTTGTGCAGCCTTGCTACGATTCCCTTGCTCACCGGTACGTTTTTGCGAATCACCGGCAACCGTCGAATTCTTCTTACGCGCCGATTGATACTGACCGTCTGCACTGCCTACAGGCTGATAAGTCGGAATTAAATGCTGTTTCGAGTTACCAATCAAATCCTGACGACCCATTTCTTTCAGGGCTTCACGCAATAACGGCCAGTTGTTTGAATCATGATAACGCAAGAAAGCTTTGTGCAAACGACGACGCTTCTCACCTTTCACAATGTCGACATTTTCAGTATAACGCGCCACTTTCGCCAGCGGGTTTTTACCAGTGTAGTACATGGTAGTTGCAGTCGCCATTGGTGAAGGATAGAAGGTCTGTACCTGATCGGCACGGAAACCATTCTTCTTCAACCAAATCGCCAAATTCATCATGTCGTAATCGGTAGTTCCCGGATGCGCCGCGATGAAGTAAGGAATTAAGTATTGTTCCTTGCCTGCTTCCTTACTATAACGATCAAACATTTGCTTGAAGCGGTCATAAGTCCCAATACCCGGCTTCATCATTTTATTGAGTGGGCCTTTTTCGGTATGTTCAGGCGCAATTTTTAAGTAACCACCGACATGATGGGTGACAAGTTCTTTGACATATTCAGGGTTTAAAACCGCAAGGTCATAACGTAGGCCTGAACCAATCAGAATCTTTTTAATGCCTGGTAAAGAACGCGCTTTACGGTATAACTGCGTCAATGGAGCATGATCCGTATGCAAATTCTGACAAACGCCCGGGAATACACATGACGGTTTACGACAGTTCTTTTCAATCTCAGGATCTTTACAGGCCAAACGATACATATTGGCTGTTGGGCCACCCAAGTCCGAGATAATACCCGTGAAGCCCGGTGCGGTATCACGGATTTTTTCCACTTCACGCAGAATCGATTCTTCAGAACGGTTCTGAATAATACGACCTTCATGTTCCGTAATTGAACAGAAGGTACAACCACCGAAACAGCCACGCATGATATTCACAGAGAACTTGATCATGTCGAATGCCGGGAAACGTGCATTGCCATAAGCAGGATGCGGCAGACGTGCATAAGGCAGGTCAAACACATAGTCCATTTCTTCGGTAGTCAACGGAATTGGCGGTGCATTCAACCAGACATCACGTTCACCATGCTTTTGCACCATGGCACGCGCATTCCCCGGATTGGTTTCCAGATGCAGAATACGGTTGGCATGTGCGTAGAGCACTGGATCTGCAGCCACTTCTTCAAAAGCAGGCAAACGAATTACGGCCAATTCGCGCGGCGGTAACTTATGTTTAATCGCTTTAGAAGCCGGTTGCAGTTGCACAATTTGTGTATCAGGATCTAAGTCATCCCCTGCTCGCACAATCGGGTTAGCGACATGTTCTTTTTGAAAACCTTGGTACTGGCTAGAATCCTTGCCTTGTTCAATCTCACAACCCTCGATATCTTCAGTCATGACATACGGGTTAATAATTGGATCAACACGGCCAATGGCATCGACATCATTCGATGCAATTTCCACAAACTTGGCTTTAGAGGCACGGTTGTGTTTATTCACAATAAACGCTGTACCGCGAACATCAGTAATCTCGTGAATTTTCTCGCCACGCGCCAAGCGATGCATGATTTCAGTGATTGAGCGTTCGCCATTACCGTACATTAAAAGATCGGCTTTTGAATCCATCAAGACTGAACGACGGACTTTGTCTGACCAGTAATCATAATGTGCAATACGACGTAACGACGCTTCAATACCGCCGAGCAATACTGGTACATCCGGATAAGCTTCACGAACACGCTGGCAATACACAGTTGCCGCACGGTCTGGACGTTTGTTTGGCTGATTGTCTGGTGAATAGGCATCATCAGAACGGATTTTACGGTCAGCCGTATAACGGTTGATCATGGAATCCATATTCCCTGCTGTTACACCCCAGGCAATATTTGGTTTACCCAAAACGCGGAACGCATCCACGCTGGTCCAGTCTGGCTGTGCAATAATACCGACACGGAAGCCTTGTGCTTCCAGGGTACGGCCAATAATGCCTGAACAGAAAGATGGATGATCGATATAAGCATCACCACAAACTAAAATAAAATCACAGCTGTCCCAGCCGAGTTGATCCATTTCCTCGCGTGACATCGGCAAAAATGGCGCAGGGTCAAAACAAGACGCCCAATATTTGTCGTAATCAAACAACGCTTTTGGCGCAGTCTGCATGGTATAAGCAGTAGACATGGCTAGCAATTCTCGGCTGGCAGATGATAGGAGATCTAAAAATAAGATCAAAGATGAAAGCCGATTATTTTACCATGAATCAGGTCTAGCTTGCTTGATTATAATTTATACAAAATCAGAGACTAACTGAATCACGCTTTATTTATCACTTGAATCTAAAGTTTAAATATATCAAAAAAGAAATTTATTTTATTTATGAGGAGAAAAGCTTGGAAATAATCTCTAATTTGAACGGAGTTTTAAACTAAATGACAAACCAGTCAATAATAATGCGGCAATAAACACAGTTAATCCTATCCAGCCATAGTTCTCCCACACCAATCCGCTTGAGCTCCCCCACACACTTGAACCCAGGTAATAGCAAAATAAATACAGCGACGAACCGACTGCCCGATACTGTAAGGACTGGATCGACACCCAGCTACTGGCAGTCGAATGGGCAGCGAAAAAAGAAAAAGTAAAAATCAGCAATCCGATAAAAACAATAACCAACTGATTGATCAGCATCAGCGCCAAGCCCACAAGCATCATCAGGATCATGGCTGCCAATATATTGAATTTGCCATAATGCCGTCCCCAATGTGCTGCTCGAGGGGAGCTATAAATACCAGCCAAATAAGTAATTGAAATCACGCCAATCCAGACATGAGATAACTCAAATGGCGCTTGGATCAAGCGATAACTCAGATAATTAAATACCGAGACAAAGCAGCCCATCAAGATAAAACCTTGCAGGAATAAAACCCGAAGTTTCGGATCAGCGAGATTGTGTCTAAATGAGTTTTTAAAACGATTGAGCTTGATTGGATAGGCTTTAAAATGTTGCGAAGCGGGTAATAGGTAATAAAATAAGCCTGCAATACAGAGATTTAAAATACCAATCAACAAAGTAGCAGATTGCCAAGAGATAAAATCAACTAAAACTCCGGCAATTAAACGCCCTCCCATACCACCTATCGCTGTGCCAGAAATATATAAGCCCATGGCAAAACCGATATCTTTTTCTGCAATTTCTTCCCCGATATAAGTCATCGCGACCGCAGCGACACCACTGACTGTCAATCCAATCATTACTCGTGTGGTCAGAAACACGGACCAGATCGGCAATATTGCACTTAATAGTAATAATACTGAGACTGAAAATAGAGACCAGACCATAATCGGCTTACGACCAAATCGGTCCGAGATCAGCCCAGTAAAAATAAGACCAACTGCCAAGGCAATGGTAGAAAAAGATAAAGGGAAACTGCTTTGAGTCGGGCTGACCTGGAAATAATCAGCCAGAATCGGCATCATCGGCTGTACGCAATACAGTGATGAAAAAATGGCAAAGCCAGCAAGGAATAAGGAAAAAAGCACTGCTTTAAAAGCAGAAGAGCCATATTCAATATGGCTTGAAGATGAATTTGAGGACATATCCGCTCCATAGACCGGTTCAGTATACGCCTCTCAATTTTATTTTTATGTGATGTTTCAGTCGAAATAGCACATAAATAACATTTATTTAACTAAATTCCACGCATAAAAAAATCCCCCTCTGCCTTGGCGGAGGGGGATTTCGAATAATGAGCTGGCGATGACTTACTCTCACATGGGTAACCCCACACTACCATCAGCGCTAAGAGGTTTCACTTCTGAGTTCGGGAAGGGATCAGGTGGTTCACTCTTGCTATTGTCGCCAG
>NZ_MJIQ01000044.1:0-5755 GCF_001878775.1 Acinetobacter sp. AR2-3 | reverse complement strand
GGATAGTTTGTGTAGTCGCTGATGACTATACGCTTCTGACGGGCTATAGACGTGGCTTTTTTGTAGGGAGCGCCGCGACCACCGAGATCTACACGCGTAAGATCGTCGGCAGCGTCAGATGTGTATAAGAGACAGGTATTGTGTTGATGAACTTAAGCTTTCAATAGACATTTAATTTTCCTTTTATAGTAATGTTGAGCCTTTATGGTAGCACATTATTTATATTGGGCAAGGACACACAAAGGGTACTCTAGACAAAAACTAAAGTTTTCGCTAGATTACCTTTTGTGCCTTGCAAGGGAAGAATCCCTTGACCCTCTTTTCGACTTTATTTCCGCAAGATTTATGGCCATGAAACATAGCCAAAATTCTTACGGAAAAAAGCCGACCCCAAAACCTAAAAGCACCAAGTATTTGATGAGTTGTTATGAAAGAAAAAACGCTTATAAAACGTAATAAGGAAATCAAAGTCCGTTTAACAGAAGCTGAACATCAAGCCTTACTAGAACGTATGGAAGGTGGAGAGCTTGCAACTTGGATTCGAAATACTTGTCTAGATGAGAAGCCAAATAAAAGAAGAAATTATAAAGCGGCAGATCCTCAGCTTTTAGCAGCTTTAGGGCGTATTGGTGGCAACCTCAATCAGATTGCGAGACAAGTAAATACTGTGGAATCTGATATAGAAAAACTTAGAGCCTTTGCAGAGTTGGCAGTCATTCGAGAACAACTACAAGGAATCTTAGCCAACTATGATCGTTAAATTTTTGGGAAATAAGGGAGGTGGTAGTGCAGGCGCAACAATTGACTACCTACTTGGCAAAGATCGGGATAGACCAGGTGCAGTTTTACTGAGTGGAGATCCTGAATTAACCCAACGATTAGCAGATAACCTGGACTTCCAAAATCGCTATACGGTTGGAGTGCTTTCATTTGAGGAATTAAACCTCGAAGAACAGCAAAAAGAAGCAATTATGCAGAGCTTTGAAGAAACATTACTTGCAGGGTTAGAGCGCGATCAATACGACATTACTTGGATAGAACACACTGATAAAGGGCGTTTAGAGCTTAATTTCGTAATTCCAAATGTTGAATTAAGTACAGGAAAGAGATTACAGCCTTATTTTGATCAAGCTGACCGCCCACTTGTAGAAAACTGGAAGCAAGTCACCAATTTTGAGTACGGCTTAACAGATCCTCATGCACCAGAGAAAGCTCAAGCAATTAAAACTTTGAATAGCCAAAACCTACCTTCAAGCGTCAAAGAAATTAAAGAGCAAATCGGGACCGCAATTGCTGAACAAATTAGTAATGGCAATATCCAAAATAGGCAAGATGTAGTTGAAACCCTGAAGGGTGCAGGCTTTGAGATTGCTAGAGAAACAGATAGATCAATCAGTATTAAGAATCCTGACGGAAAGCGAAATATTCGTTTAGAAGGCGTAATTTATGAAAATCGACAATTTGATAAGCAATTTGCAGAAGAACACCGCCGAGCAGGACAGGATTATCAAAGAACAAGCCGAGAGCGTTACGACACAGCACTTGGAAAGTTACAACGCCTTACTGAGAGCAAGCAGCAAGGAAACCGAGAAACTTTTAAGGTCAAACCTTCAAACCATCCAAGACCAGCAGCCGAAAATCAGAAACGCTTTGCGTTTGAATATTCTCACGGGAGCAGTTTTGGGCGTGTTGATTACAGTGTTTCTGATCTTTCTTGGCGTAAATTGGTGGTTAGCGAAGCAGATCCAGAAGAAGCAGCAGGAATTAGCCGAAATCAATCTCAAAGTAGAGCAGACACCTTTAGAGAAACAAATCTTGCGGAGGGTGAGACTGCAAGAGAGCGAAGACAAGAAAACTTTATACATCATGGCGAAGAACAGCAAAAAAGCGGACGCTTACGAGACCACAGCCAGTCAAATGGTACTGAAATTAGAAAAATAGAATCTAACTTCAAAACTCCTTTTGAAACTCCATTTAATCAGTCAAATGCTGGAATGGAGCTTTTGAGAGATAGCGGAAGTTTATTTGAAAACTTAGCTACCTCAAAAGAAGCAAAGCAGGACGTAAAACAGAGTAACCCTAATCAAGCGGAACAAGATAATGCCCAACGACTTTATGAATCGCTACAAAGACTTATTGAACTCGTTAGAGAAGCAATTGAAAGAGCTAAACGCTATAAATCAAAGTCAGAGCGAGCAGATCGAAACCTTGAGCGTTCAGAATCAAGTATTGAGAAGTCAGAACGAGGAATTAGCCAATCAAAATCAGCAATTAAACAATCTGAACAGCAAATTAAGGGAAGTGAACAGCAAATTAGCCAACAAATGAAAGAAAAACGGGCAGAAAGGAACGCAAGTAGAGGATTTGAGCGTTAAATTTAATAAATTCTTCTAGATTACTTGCAGAAAAAGTCTAAAATAGACAAAACGCCTACTTTTATGAGGTTTTAAAATGCAAGTTATTACAGCAAAAGATGCAAAATCACGCTTTGGTGAGTTACTAGATACTATGCAGCGAGAGCCTGTCTTAGTAACCAAGAACAAACGTCCTGTTG
Organism: Acinetobacter sp. AR2-3; assembly: GCF_001878775.1. Taxonomy (NCBI): domain Bacteria; kingdom Pseudomonadati; phylum Pseudomonadota; class Gammaproteobacteria; order Moraxellales; family Moraxellaceae; genus Acinetobacter; species Acinetobacter sp. AR2-3. The sequence continues at coordinate 3,201 of NZ_MJIQ01000044.1, read as the reverse complement.
GCGTATTTTTATCATTAAAAGATGTAAAAGGTACTCACTTAGAAAGCCTTTTTGATGTCCAAGATAATGATTATGAAGACTGGGAAAAAGAGAAAATTACAGAAGCGTTAAATGCTTTGAAATCGCATCCATCTGACACGAAAGAAATGAAGTCAGTCCATGCTACTGCAATGCAAAAAGCACGAGATTTAGTAGCGAGCCGTAAAAGATGACCTATGAAGTTTCTTACTTGCCACAAGCAGAACAGGATTTAATTGAAATTTTGGCGTATGGCATAGAGACATGGGGCGAAAAACTAGCAGAAGGGATGTATTTAAAAATTACTGAACAGCTAGAAACTCTGTATTTCTCGCCAAATCGAACCAAAAAGAAGGGAAGTTTAGGAACAAGAGAGATGCTTATTTCTGATAGTCCATATCGGGCAATCATTCAGATTAATGAGGGTACAAAGCAGGTTTTTATCCTAAGAATTCTGCATACTTCTAGAAATATATAACTGAATATTTGTCCATATATTGACAAATATTCAGTTAGAAAATGAAGAAAATCAATAACTTTTAAAACCGTTAAAGTTATGTTAGATTTTCTTTCAGGCGAAAAAAAAGCAGGTTTGGCGACCCGCTTTCTTTTCTTTGTTTAACAAATACTTAAAGCATCTGTAAACTCAAATTCGATACTTGTATTTTACCGATGTTTTGAGCGTTTGCAACCTTTTGGACGTTGCAAAATATGAATGTTGCTCAATTGGCGGATTTTTTTAACAATCTTGCCTATAAACCATACTGTGCAGACGATTTACTGTACGGACTACAAATAAGACCGAAGAAAACGGCAATCAACATGCAGTACATACAGGGTAATCAGCCTTGTATGATTCATTACTTCTTTTTTGATATAGATCGTGCCGAAGCTGTCATGGCTTGGCATGATGCAAATCTACCAATGCCTTATTGGACAGCACAGACCTTGAAAAATGGTCATGCTCATATCTGCTACAAATTAGAAATACCTCTGTGTACCAGTGAATTAGCCAGTCAAAAAGCCATTAGCTATGCAGCTAAGATCCAAGCCGGACTTGCAAATAAACTTGGTGCTGATGTTGGGTACAGTCACCTCATTACAAAAAACCCTTTTCACCCTGATTGGCGTACAACTTTCTGGACTGAAAGAGCCTATACGCTCGATTATTTAGCTGATTTTGTCGAGTTACCCAAGAAACTAAGTAAGAAACAAGAGGTTTCAGGGCTTGGACGTAACTGCACCCTGTTCGATACAGTGCGTAAATGGGCATATACGGCTGTTAGAGCGCATCGAGGTGGTATTTATAATACTTGGCTAGAGGAAGTCACTAAACAGTGTTTAAGCGTAAATGAAGCGTTTTTAGAAGCATTGCCGTATTCAGAAATAAAAGCTACTGCCAAGAGTATTGCTACATATTGCTGGAAAAAAGATGCGTACTGTTATCAAGAATTTATAGATCGTCAAAGTCGTAAAGGACAATTAGGTGGCGTAAAAAGTAATTCTTCTAATGGTGGTAAGGCTAGATCAAAAAAATATACTCAAGCGAGGGTTCAGGCTAAAGAGCTTTACCTTTCAGGAATGCGTATACAAAAAATATCTGAGACACTTAATGTTAGTAGAATGACAGTAAGTAGATGGTTAAAGAGTTAAATGTCGAATGTATAGATCAAGTGTTTCTTGAGGAGATAAATGGTCAGTTTCTTGCTTTGAAAAATCAGATGAAAGCCTATAAGACGTGAGATTTTTTTTTAAATGAAAATATTCGATAGAGTTGTTCCTACAAAAATCATAGACTTTTTGTGCCATCTCTGGAGAAGCCTTACAGCCAATAAATATCTCTTTAACAGCATCTAAAGGAATAGAGTCTAGCAATATGATTGGATCATCTTCTTTCTTTTTATATTCTATTAAATCCTTTTGCCACTTAGATAATCGAACCTCATTTTCGTATTTCCAACATTCATCTTTAGCGAAGAAAGTATTAATAGGTATACTCTCTGCATGATCTAAAATTATTTTATGATCTAAGATTAATCTTTCTTTTCCGTAGTGCACATGATCAATATCCTTAAAATAAGGATGATTTGGATCGAATGCTATAGCAATACCTTTATGATCTCTTGAATAGTGTGACCACATCAATATGTTATCAGGAATACCAAATTTAGATTCGCTTAGACACAAGCATGCGATACCTTCTTTTCCACATAAAGAATCAAAAATTTCTTCGTCATCAAAATATATTTTTTCATCGTTCAATGAGTCAGTTGTGAGTTGATACTTTTTAAACACGACAGCTCGGTTATCTACATCAATATTTATATTAATTGGATACGATAGATTATCTATACTTTGTTTCTCTGCACAAAGGAGGAAATTTCCTTCAAATGGGTCATTAAAATCGTTTAATGGGGTATATTTTAAAGTCTCTTTCTCAAGAAAACTTAGACCAGAACTCTGATTAAGATATTTTATATAACGCATTCAATAATTATTCCTAATGATGTAACAGTGCAAGCCTAAATCAGATATCAGCTGACTTAGGCTTTTTATCTTTCATTTAGTTAGCTAAGTTCTATAGTCTCTATTGTTTTTCCTTTTAACTGATTCTTTCTAGATGCTGTTAAGTGCACTCTTTTGAAGAGTTTAAAGAATTCTTCAAGTTTAATATCAAACTTTATTACTTTATATTTTTCTTCCAATTCTTCGTTTGTAATATAGGCTTTAACAGTTATTTCACTATTTAAATGTTCTCCATGAAAGTAGGTATCTATTCCAACAACTATATCCTTAATTCCTAATTTCTTATCTAAATAATTTCTTATCCCATTGAAGTCCATATCATCTAGTGCAATATCACCTTGCCAATCATTGTATTGTGTTGATGAACTTAAGCTTTCAATAGACATTTAATTTTCCTTTTATAGTAATGTTGAGCCTTTATGGTAGCACATTATTTATATTGGGCAAGGACACACAAAGGGTACTCTAGACAAAAACTAAAGTTTTCGCTAGATTACCTTTTGTGCCTTGCAAGGGAAGAATCCCTTGACCCTCTTTTCGACTTTATTTCCGCAAGATTTATGGCCATGAAACATAGCCAAAATTCTTACGGAAAAAAGCCGACCCCAATACCTAAAAGCACCAAGGATTTGATGAGTTGGTATGAAAGAAAAAACG
>NZ_MJIQ01000043.1:0-20904 GCF_001878775.1 Acinetobacter sp. AR2-3 | reverse complement strand
CTTAACTGACTGGCATTACATCATTCATGGGCTTTTTTCAATATTACTGAGGCAATCAGCGTGGCAAGTATTAGCTGGTTTTATTCAAGATAATACGATCACTGCGTAGCACACGTTTTTGCTGCAATGAGGGTTGTTCCATCACCGGCATATTGAAGCGAATATGATCGCTACGTTGTACACGTTTCGGTTTTGTTACGTTTACTTTTGCTGTTTTATAAAAGCTAATGCGATCTGTGCGTACCACTTTTTCTGCAGCAGGTGCCGCTAGACTAAACTGGCTCATCGACATCAGGATTACAGCGCCCATACTGATCATCAGCTTAGATTTCATAACATTCTCTCTCTTTGCTTTATAATCGTAATTATAAATTAAAAATTAATTAGTAATCCAAAATATAGATTTATGATTCGAAGGTATTTTTTTATCCTGTCTATCGTTTTTCCAGATCATTTCTAGAATTGAAAAATGAAGCAGACATAAAAAATCCCTCCTAAGAGGGATTTTCTCATTCAATACATCAGCACTTAAGCAAGCAGCAAACTATTAATTCGCTTGACATATTCAGCAGGATTTTCTGGTAATCCACCTTCTGCAATCACCGCCTGGTCAAAGATCACATTGGCCAGATCATCAAACTGCGCCGAGCCATCCAGTTTTTTCACCAACGGATGTTCCGGGTTAATTTCCAGAATCGGCTTGATATCCGGCACAGGCTGACCCGCATCTTTCAGCATACGAATCAGCTGCGGAGACAACTCACCTTCGCCCGTCACCAGACAAGCCGGAGAATCGACCAGACGCGTCGTCACCCTTACTTCCTTGGTCTTGTCTTTGAGTGAGTCTGTGAGCTTATCCACCACCGGTTTAAACTCTAAGGCAGCTGCTTCAAGTGCTTTTTTCTCTTCGGCATCCTGAAGGTCACCCAAGTCCACTGCACCCTTAGACACGTTTTGCAACGGCGTACCATCGAACTCATTCACAAAGTTCATCGCCCATTCATCTACGCGTTCAGTCATTAACAGAACTTCAATGCCTTTTTTCTTGAACAATTCCAGCTGTGGTGAATTCTTCGCAGCATTCAGGCTATCTGCAGTCACATAATAGATGGCTTTTTGGCCCTCTTGCATACGTGCTTTATAGTCTGCCAATGACGTGCTGACTTCATCATTGGTCGACGTTGCATAACGTAGCAGTTTCAAGATACGTTCACGGTTACTGAAATCTTCACCCAGACCTTCTTTCAATACTGAAGCAAATTCCTGATAGAAAGTCTTAAAGTTTGCCTGATCTTTTTCATCTTCAGATTTAGCCAGATTATCCAAAATGGTCAGGATACGGCGGGTATTGCCTTCACGGATGGTTTTTACATCACGGCTTTCTTGCAGTAATTCACGACTCACGTTCAATGGCAGATCGGCACTGTCCACCACACCCTGTACAAAGCGCAGATAGTTTGGAATCAGGTTATCTGCATCATCCATAATGAACACGCGTTTCACATACAGTTTGATACCCGCTTTGGATTCACGGGTGAAAATATCATGTGGCGCTTTGCTTGGAATATATAATAACTGGGTATATTCAGTGCTGCCTTCCACCCGATTATGCGCCCAAGCCAATGGCGCTGCGAAATCATGGCTTAAGTTCTTGTAGAACTCGACATACTGCTCTTCAGTGATTTCAGACTTGTTACGAGTCCATAATGCGCTGGCCGAGTTAATGGCTTCCCACTCATCGGTTTTGACATACTGGCCACCTTTAGATGTTTCACCTTCAGCCGCTTCTTCTTCCTGCCAGACTTCTTTTTGCATCTGGATTGGCAGGCTGATGTGGTCTGAATATTTATTGATAATCTGCTTCACTTTATAGCTTTGCAGATAATCCAGCGCATCGTCACGTAAGTGCAGAATAATATCGGTACCACGTCCTTGTTTCGTGATCTGTTCAACTTCGAACTCACCAGTACCACCACTGATCCAGCGCACCCCTTCAGAGACATCTGTGCCAGCACGACGCGATTCTACCGTGATCTTGTCAGCCACAATAAAACCGGAATAGAAACCGACACCAAACTGGCCAATTAGCTGGGCATCAGCTTTTTGATCGCCGGTCAGTTTGGACATAAAGTCTTTGGTGCCTGATTTGGCAATAGTCCCTAAATTATCAATGGCTTCCTGCTCGCTCAAGCCAATCCCGTTGTCTGAAATGGTAATGGTTTTATTGTCTGCATCCAGACTGACACGAACGCGCAGATCAGGATCATTTTCATAAAATTCAGGATGGTTAATCCCTTCAAAACGTAATTTGTCACATGCATCTGAGGCATTCGAGATCAATTCGCGTAGGAAAATTTCAGGGTTTGAATAAAGCGAATGGGTCACGAGATGTAGTAACTGAGCCACTTCAGCCTGGAAACTATGTTTTTGTGCGCTAGACTCGCTCATTAATCACTCCTTTTATTTTAAATACAGGTCAATACTGTTGCCTATATGAATGGAGTGAGTTACTAAATTTTCAATAGCCAGTTGTATATTTTTTCTCAAGATATTTTATAAAGGATCTCTTGATCTAAAATGACTTGGATTTGTAAAGGCTTAGGTTTAAGGCTTAATAAGGCCCAAGCTTATAAATACGTTGAAATTGCAGGTCTATTTGCTGCTGACGCATATTATAGACCTGACTCAGACAGGACACAGATTCCTGACAGCGGTCACGGAACTGTAGCCATTTCACCTGATCACGCTGGATCACCGAACGGGTTCCCATAGGCACTATACGGCGTAAAATATGATAGCTGGTACTCATCTTGACATCGGCATCATTGAGCAGACGATGTTCACAAATCGCTTTCTCTGTCACGGTTTCAGCTTTCTGACAATCAAAACTTGCCGCATAGGCAGACCCTGCCAGCAGGCTGAAGAAGATCACAATACCTTGGCTTAAAAACTTCATGCTGATCTTCCTTATTATTCAATTATTAAGTCGTATTCAATTAATATTTGCTTTATTCGTTTTAATATAGTTGAACATTGCCGATCTGCTCAATTTCAATAAGTTATAAATCGTTGTTATTTTGAAAAAAAAGCCTCATTCAAGATGAGGCTTTTTTGTTGAGCAAGGCTAGAATTTAGAACTTGTAGCTATAACCGATCGTGTAAACCCAAGGATCAATATTCAAGTCGAATTTAGTATTATCAGCATCATCTAATGTCACTTCAGGACTCAAATCTGCATAGCGCACGTCAGCAAATACCCCCCAGTTTTTGGCATCGGCTGGCTGATAATTAAAACCGACCTGACCTGCCAAACCAAATTCCTCTTTCACATCTTTAGCCAGACCTTCTTCATCCCAAGCAATAAAAGCTGTGCCACCTACACCAATATATGGCGTAAAGCGTGTTGCATTTTTAAAGTGATATTTAGCGGTAATAGTTGGTGGAAGATGTTTAATCTTGGCAATTTTCCCTAGACCCTGAGCAGAAATGTCATGGTTAAACGGGGTAGCCAATAATAATTCTGCCGAGATATTGTCATTAAAGAAGTATTCGACTGAAGGCGTAAAACCATATTCTTGATCTGCTTCTACGATTAAACCTGGTGCAATTTCAGTGTCACTTGATGGTGCTAAAGAGCTGGCACCAACTTTCACCTGCCATTGACCTGCCATCGCAGATGCAGAAAGACCCATTAATGCAATTAGAGCAGCTTGCTTTAACATTTTAAAATACCCCATAGGAAGAATAATTGGTGGTGTATCAAAAAGTATGCTAAAAAAAAGCAGGTTGAATTTTGATAAAATAGAGAAATGCAAATAACTCTAGAAATCAAATGTCCAACCTGCCTCAGTGACAGTATAAAGAAAAATGGCATCAAAGTAGATGGGAAACAAAACTACCAATGCAAAGACTGCAAACGTCAGTTTATTGGTGACCATGCTCTGAGCTATCTAGGATGTAATTCTGGCATTACTCGTAAAATATTACAGTTAATGGTCAGAGGCAGCGGTATACGAGATATCGCTGAAGTTGAGCGCATTAGTATCGGTAAAGTCTTACGGACTTTAACTGAATCGGCCTATCAAATTCAGCCTAAACAAAGTCATTATGAATCTCTCGAAGTAGATGAATTCTGGACTTTTGTTGGAAATAAAAATAATAAACAATGGCTTATTTACGCCTACCATCGAGAAACAGGTGAGATTGTTGCTTATGTTTGGGGTAAGAGAGATTTAGCTACAGTCCAAAGGTTGAAGACAAAGCTTAAACAATTAGGTATTCACTACACCCGAATTGCAAGTGATCATTGGGACAGTTTCATCACTGCTTTTAAAAACTGCAAGCAAAGTATTGGTAAGTTTTTTACTGTAGGAATTGAAGGTAATAATTGCAAAATAAGGCATCGAATAAGGCGTGGTTTTAGAAGAAGTTGTAATTTCTCCAAAAAGCTTGAAAACCATTTTAAAGCCTTCGACTTAACCTTCTTTTACATCAATAATGGCTTCATTTAATGTCAGCATACTTTTTAAAACACCACCCTTATAATTTATTTTAAATCTAGGCAAATCTGCTCCGATTTATATCAGAGCAGATTAAAAAGGACTTACAGAACCATGGCTGCAATCCAGCCAAAGATGATAAGCGGAATATTAAAATGAATGAAGGTTGGAACCACACTATCCTTCATATGGTCATGCTGACCATCCATATTCAGACCAGATGTTGGGCCTAGAGTTGAATCTGACGCTGGAGAGCCGGCATCGCCTAAAGCCGCCGCAGTCCCGATAATCGCAATGGTCGCCGCAGGGCTGAAACCAAACTGGATACACAGCGGAACATAAATAATCGCCAGAATGGGAATGGTTGAGAAAGACGAACCAATGCCTAGGGTAATTAGCAAACCAATCAACAGCATCAGGAAGGCAGCCAATGCCTGGCTATCACCAATCCAGTTCACTGATGCTTCAACCAAGGTTGGTACCTGATTAGTCGCTTCAATCACCGCGGCAAAGCCTTGTGCCGCAATCATGATAAAGCCAACCAGCGCCATCATGCGCATACCGGTAATGATCACATCATCCGCTTCTTTCCATTTAAAGATCCCGGCACAACTCAGGATCGCGACACCGACCAGACCAGCCAGAATCATCGAGTCTGAATAAAGCTGTACCGCCAATGTGGCAATAACTGCAAGACCTGCCATCCAGATGGTAAATTTGGCAATCTGCGGTTTAACCTGTTCAGCCACACCCAGTTCAGCAGAAATACTTTGCTGCTCTTGGACATGAATATCTTGATATTGGCGTGGTTTGCGATAGCTAATAAAGATCGCCACCAATAAGCCCACAAACATACCGAATACTGGAATTGCCATCGCAGATGGAATCTGGTCATAGCTAATTTCAAATCCATATGGCTTACCAAAAGTATTGATGTTATGACCCAGAATATCATTCAGGAAGATGGCACCAAAACCGACCGGAATCAGCATATAGGTGCCTACCAGACCAAAGGTCAGCAAACAGGCAATCAAACGACGGTCGAGCTTTAAGTGGTTAAATACAGCCAATAGTGGCGGAATCAGTACCGGAATAAAGGCAATATGCACGGGAATGACGTTCTGCGAGAACACGGCAGCAATAGCAACTGTGAAAAAGATCAGATATTTCACCCGGTTTTGCGCTTTAAAATCGGCCTCACCTTTTAAGGTACTGATCATTTTATAAGCCAGTAAATCCGGTAAACCCGAACGTGCCAGAGCCAAAGCAAATGCACCTAAAATACCGTAAGCCAAGGCAATTTTAGCACCACCACCCAAGCCATTGTTAAACGCATCCAAGGTTCCCTGCAGGCCTAGACCTGCCAATAAACCACCTGTAACAGCACCAATGACCAGGGCAAAAACCACAGGTACACGTGCCAACGAGAGTCCGAACATGACTCCAATAGCAGCAAGAATTGCGAACATAATGAATCGGAATAGAGAGAAAGCGGCTATTTTATCAGAAAATGCGGATAAAAATTCCGCCACTTTTTTCTGGTCGGGTCATGTTTCGCGGAGTGGCCTGTCAATGAATGTCAGCAGATTTACGCTGAATAAACTCATCAATCAATTGAGCCACTTGCTCCGGTTGACTCAGGATCGCCCAGTGATTGGCAGCCAGTTCTACTTTCGAGAAATCATCCACCCATTTTGACATTTCATCAACCAGATCTGGCCCGACAAACTGGTCATATTTCAGCACAATCGCCTGTACCGGACAGATGGCAAAACGCTGCCGTGGTTGAGCTAAGCGTGGCAAAAAATTGGCCCGATACAGGTTCACACCATATTTGCCATCTTTGACAATATGCGGGTTGAGTGGCAGATCATCGTGTCTTTCCAGTTGCTGCACGATCTTGCCCCAACGCTGCGGATTAAAAAAATTCCAGGCCAACGGCGCCACTAAAGGCAACTGAAACATCGCGATATACCAAGATTTGCTCATTTGCTTTAAAAATTTTGCTTTGTTTTGCTGGAACTGTTCACGCATCCAGAAAGCGGCATGATCCAGACATGGCCCAGATAAGGTGCTATAAGACAGAATTCGCCCTTTAAAGCGTGGATCGGTGACAGATTCCCAGGACTGAATTGAGCCCCAGTCATGCGCAGCCAGATGAAAAGCTCGATTCGGCAATACCTTATTCACCACCTCTTCCAGATCCTGACTTAAACGGGCCAAGCGGTAATCGGAGATTTTTTTGGGAATACTGGACTCCCCTGCGCCACGGACATCATAGGTCACCACAAAATAATCCTGACTCAAATGAGCAATGACTGGCTCCCAAACCGCTTGATGATCAGGATAGCCATGAACCAGTACCAAGGCCGGCTGTTCGGGTTGTCCATAAGTTTTGACACAGAGACACTGCTGATCCGTGGTATCGACCCATTGCACTTGTGTTTCCATCTTTTGATCCTGTTTTTATTATTGACCGCTTAGTTTATAAATCGGCATGATTGATCAATGCCAGCGCATTTTTGTTGCTCTAGTATGCATAATCACAGCCGCAAAAAGAATGTCAGTATGAGCCTATTCCAGAAAATTCAAAAACTGCCTCTGGTTTCAAAATTTATTCTGAACCGTTATGCCCCTTATCGTGGTGCAGGCATCGAAATTGATAAGATTGATTTTAATAATTATCATGTTCGGGTCAAAATGCCGCTGACCCGTAAGAACCAAAATATTGTCGGTGTGCATTTTGGTGGCAGCCTGTATTCGATGGTCGATCCCTTTTATATGTTATTGCTAATGCATCATTTGGGGCCGAAGTATCTGGTCTGGGATAAAGGCGCCAGCATTCAGTTTTTGGCACCGGGTCGCGGCACAGTGGTGGCGGATATTCGGATTTCTGCTGAAGAAATTACCACGATTATCAATCTGGCGGCCGATAATGCGCCAGTGTATCGACATTATCAGCTGAATATTTATGATGAAGCCGGGGTCAGAATTGCTGAGGTAGAGAAAACGGTCTATATCCGGCGGAAACAGAGCAAAGGGAAAATTAACGCTCCTAAATAAGATAAAAGCGCCACATTGGCGCTTTTAAATCTAGATGAATCTGAAGTAACTTTCGACTTAACGACGACGGTTATCCTGTTCAATCGCAGCACCGGCACCACCACCGATTGCACCACCAATTGCAGCACCCGCATTACCACCGAAGATGCTTTTACCGACTGCTGAACCAACAGCACCACCTACACCACTATAGGTCGCATTACGGTTTGAACCGCCTTGGGATTTACTACCTACTGCTGCACCGGCACCACCACCTACAGCTGCACCAACGCCACCGCCGACTTTATTACCGACACCACCACCGACTGCACCACCCAGGGCTGCAGCACCGATCCGTTGCTCATTGGCAGACATACTTTCACAACCCGCCAACATAAAGGTGGAAAGAGTGGCAACTGCCATAACACCCATTAATTTTTTCATGACCTTGGCCTTCCTGTCTTGCTTTAATTAAGCTTATCTTCATTTTATGAAACTAAAATCTGTAGCGTGTTACTTCTCTCGGTATTCCTGCTGAGTTTTGTAAATATCAATGGATTATTCTTCTGTTCCAGATGTCCTATTTATAAATTTCAGACAAAAAAAGACGCCCGAAGGCGTCTCTTTTCTCAGCTTTAACTCGAATTAGAATTCTTCGTTAAATGCCTGGCTTAGAGCTTGATCTACATCAGAGAAGTCATTGTGCAATTCAAATTCTGCAGCTTCTGCTTCTTGACGACGACGCTCTAGGTGGTAAGCCAAACCTGTACCCGCTGGGATCAGACGACCTACAACCACGTTCTCTTTCAAGCCACGTAAGTCATCTTCTTTACCTGTTACAGCCGCTTCAGTTAACACACGCGTGGTTTCCTGGAACGATGCAGCAGAGATGAACGAGTCAGTAGAAAGCGATGCTTTGGTAATACCCATCAATTGACGTTCAAACTTCGCAGGGAACTTGTTTTGTGCAAGAACTGCTTGGTTTTCTTGAACAACGCGGATGTAATCCACTTGTTCGCCTTTGATGAAGCTGGTATCGCCACCATCAGTGATATCAACTTTACGCAGCATTTGACGTACGATGACTTCAATATGCTTGTCGTTGATTTTTACACCTTGCAGACGGTATACGTCCTGAACTTCGTTCACGATGTAGTTTGTAAGCGCAACTTCGCCTTTCAAACGTAAGATATCGTGCGGGTTCTGTGGACCATCAGAAATAGTTTCACCACGGTTCACATGTTCGCCTTCGAACACGTTAATGGTACGCCATTTCGGAATCAGCTCTTCATAAATCTCAGAGCCATCATCCGGCGTAATCACCAGACGGTTCTTACCTTTGGTCTCTTTACCAAAGCTTACAACACCCGACACTTCTGCAAGGATTGCATGCTCTTTCGGCTTACGTGCTTCGAACAAGTCAGCTACACGCGGCAGACCACCGGTAATATCACGGGTACGTGAAGTTTCTTGTGGTACACGACCGATGACATCACCGACACCAATCGTTTCGCCATCGCGAACAGAAAGAATCGTGTTCTGTGGCAGGAAGTAGAACTGTTCACCACCATCAACGGTATCCAACACAACAGCAGGACGCAAATCTTTACCTGACGCAGGACGTGAAGTCACTGGCAAGATTTCGATGGTTGACATACCTGTTGCATCATCAGTTTTAGAAGTAACCGTCACGCCATCAGCAATCTGGCTGAAACGTACTTTACCAGCAACTTCTGTTACCAATGGATGTGTATGCGGATCCCAAGTCGCCACAATACCGCCTGCTTCTACAGCTTCGCCATCTTTCAGCAAGATAGAGGCACCGTAAGGCAGTTTATAGCGCTCGCGCTCACGACCTAAATCATCCGCAATACCGATTTCACCTGAACGTGAAGTCGACACCAAATGACCTTTGGCATGTTGTACTGTTTTCACGTTGTGGAAACGTACTGTACCTTGGTTACGAACTTGTACACTGTTTGCAGCAGAAGTTCGGCTCGCAGCACCACCGACGTGGAAGGTACGCATCGTTAACTGTGTACCTGGCTCACCAATCGATTGAGCTGCCATTACACCAACAGACTCACCCGGGTTCACCTGATGACCACGTGCTAGGTCACGACCGTAACATTTCGCACATACACCGAAGGTAGACGCACAGTTCACGACTGAACGTACTTTAATTTCGTCGACACCCTGGCTTTCGATAAACGTCGCCAATTTCTCGTCAATTAACGTATTACGTGGAAGCAGAACTTCGTCTGTACCTACACGTTTCACATCTTCAGCAACCACACGACCCAATACTCGTGCACCCAGGTTTTCGATGACATCGCCACCTTGAATGAACGGAGTCATGACCAGACCGTCATACGTACCACAATCCGGCTCGGTAATGACCAAGTCTTGCGCAACGTCTACCAGACGACGAGTCAAGTAACCAGAGTTCGCAGTCTTCAATGCTGTATCGGCCAAACCTTTACGCGCACCGTGTGTCGAGATGAAGTACTGAAGTACGGTCAAACCTTCACGGAAGTTCGCTTTAATAGGCGTTTCAATGATCGAGCCATCCGGCTTCGCCATCAAACCACGCATACCCGCCAACTGACGAATCTGAGCTGCCGAACCACGGGCACCTGAGTCAGACATCATATAGATCGAGTTGAATGATTTTTGCTTCTCGTCTTCACCCTGTTTGTTTTTAACAGTCGTGAATGACAAGTTGTCCATCATCGCTTTAGCAACCTGGTCATTGGTACGTGCCCAAATATCGACCACTTTGTTATAACGTTCGCCGGCAGTTACGAAACCTTGTTCGAACTGTTGTTCGATTTCACGAACTTCAGCTTCCGCTTTACCAATAATTGCTTGTTTTTGCGGTGGAATAACCATGTCTTCCATACCGACAGATACACCTGAACGCGTCGCTTGACGGAAGCCCAAGTACATCAACTGGTCAGCGAAGATAACAGTATCTTTCAGACCCAATTTACGGTAGCAAGAGTTAATTAACTTCGAGATATTTTTCTTGGTCATCTCAACGTTAATTTGCTGGAAATCCATCCCTTCAGGTACAACTTCCCAAAGCAGGCAGCGACCAGGCGTCGTATCTACAATAATGGTTTGCTGTTCACGGTTACCGTCTTCGTCGATGACAGTCTGGTGTACACGTGCTTTAACGCGAGCGTGTAGATCAACCTGACCTGTTGCTAGTGCACGGTTTACTTCGTGAGTATCCGCGAACACCATGCCTTCACCTTTAGCATTAATTGCATCACGCGTGATGTAATACAAGCCCAAGACAACGTCCTGAGACGGTACGATGATTGGCTCACCATTCGCTGGAGACAAGATGTTATTCGTCGACATCATTAACGCACGAGCTTCAAGCTGAGCTTCAAGTGTTAATGGTACGTGTACCGCCATTTGGTCACCATCGAAGTCGGCGTTAAACGCAGCACATACGAGTGGGTGTAGACGGATCGCTTTACCTTCGATCAGGATCGGTTCAAATGCTTGAAGACCCAGACGGTGAAGTGTTGGCGCACGGTTCAACATTACTGGATGTTGACGAATCACGTGAGCAAGAACGTCCCAAACTTCTGGGGTTTCACGCTCAACCATTTTCTTCGCAGCTTTAATGGTAGTTGCTTGACCAGAAGCTTGTAGTTTCGCGAAAATGAATGGCTTGAACAGTTCAAGTGCCATTTTCTTCGGAAGACCACATTGGTGCAAACGCAGGTTTGGACCAACAGTAATTACCGAACGACCAGAGTAGTCAACACGCTTACCAAGTAAGTTTTGACGGAAACGACCTTGCTTACCTTTGATCATGTCTGCCAAAGATTTAAGCGGACGCTTGTTCGAACCGGTAATTGCACGACCACGACGACCGTTATCTAGCAATGCATCTACAGACTCTTGTAACATACGTTTTTCGTTACGTACGATGATGTCTGGCGCTGCAAGGTCAAGAAGACGCTTCAAACGGTTGTTACGGTTGATCACACGACGATAAAGATCGTTCAGGTCAGAAGTCGCGAAACGACCACCTTCAAGTGGTACAAGCGGACGAAGGTCTGGTGGAAGAACTGGAAGTACAGTTAACACCATCCATTCTGGCTTGTTGTTCGAATCGTTGAATGCTTCCATCAACTTCAAACGCTTAGACGCTTTTTTCAGCTTGGTTTCTGAAGTTGTAACAGGAATTTCTTCACGAAGACGCGCAATTTCAGCTTCAAGATCGATGTCTTTCAACAAGTCTTGAACCGCTTCAGCACCCATTTTCGCTGTGAATTCATCACCGTGTTCTTCTAATGCATTGAAGTATTCTTCATCGTTTAGAAGTTGGTATTTCTCAAATGGAGTCATACCCGGATCGGTCACTACATAAGATTCGAAATACAATACGCGTTCGATATCACGTAGCGTCATGTCTAATAATAGACCGATACGGCTAGGCAATGATTTCAAGAACCAGATGTGTGCAACTGGAGATGCCAGCTCGATGTGACCCATACGCTCACGACGAACTTTCGCAGTTGTTACTTCAACGCCACATTTTTCACAAATGACGCCTTTGTATTTCATACGCTTGTATTTACCACACAAGCATTCGTAATCTTTCACTGGACCAAAGATTTTGGCACAGAACAAACCATCACGTTCAGGCTTGAACGTACGATAGTTAATGGTTTCTGGCTTTTTAACTTCACCGTGAGACCATGACTTAATCATTTCTGGTGACGCAAGACCAATACGGATGCGGTCAAACTCTACTGGAGCATGACCGTCTGAATCCGTCTTTTTGCGCATGATATCGAGCAAGTCTTTCAATTTTTTTCTCCGTGTGTTGTGGAGATTTTCACTCAACAACTGGGTCACAAATATTGTTTTTTAACTGAATTTTAATCCCCCTCAGTCCCCCTTTGTTAAGGGGGAAGCCCTCTTTATCAAAGAGGGGTTTGGGGAGATTCAATGGAACTAATTAGTCACCATTTTTCAGTTCAATGTTGATACCTAAAGAACGGATCTCTTTGGTCAATACGTTGAACGATTCAGGCATGCCCGGGTCCATATAATGGTTGCCATCTACAATGTTCTTGTAGATACGGGTACGGCCTTCAACGTCATCCGATTTCACAGTCAGCATTTCTTGTAGCGTATATGCTGCACCGTAAGCTTCTAGTGCCCAGACTTCCATCTCACCGAAACGCTGACCACCGAATTGTGCTTTACCACCAAGCGGCTGTTGCGTAACTAGAGAGTAAGAACCAGTTGAACGCGCATGCATCTTGTCATCAACCAAGTGGTTCAGTTTCAGCATGTACATGTAACCAACAGTTACCGGACGATCGAAACGCTCACCAGTACGACCATCATATAATACTGTCTGACCAGTACTAGACAGGCCTGCAAGTTGTAACAACTCTTTGATCTGACCTTCTTCAGCACCATCGAATACCGGAGTAGCCAAAGGCACACCAGCACGCAAGTTGCCAGAAAGTTTCAAGATTTCTTCATCAGTCAAGCTATCAAGATCTTCTTGCTCGCCACCAACTTTGTTGTAAATCTTGTCTAGGAAATCACGAAGCTCAAGTACAGTACGTTGCTCTTTCATCATCTTGTCGATTTGATCGCCAAGACCTTTCGCCGCCATACCCAAGTGAGTTTCAAGAATCTGACCCACGTTCATACGCGATGGTACGCCAAGCGGGTTCAATACGATATCAACAGGTACACCGTTGGCATCATGTGGCATGTCTTCTACCGGCAAGATGTTTGATACAACACCTTTGTTACCGTGACGACCCGCCATCTTATCACCCGGCTGGATACGACGTTTTACAGCAAGATAAACTTTAACTACTTTCAATACGCCAGTCGTCAGTTCATCGCCTGTAGAAAGTTTGCGTTTTTTCTCAGCAAATTTCTCGTCAATTTCAAAGCTCTTCTCTTTCAAGAACACTTGAATTTGAGTTAAACGCTCAGCAATTGCTTCATCAACTGGCTGAATTTCAAGAAGATCAACAAGCTCTAAACCAGACAACACATCTTCAGACAGTTTGTCGCCACGTTTAGTTGTACCGCCACCATTCGACTCTTGGCCATTCAGTAGACGGATTACACGTTCACGTGCAGCTTCTTCAAAGATTTTGAATTCTTCTTTCAAGTCTTTACGGTATGCATCTAACTGCGCTTTTTCAATTGCTTGAGCACGTTCGTCTTTTTCAAGACCGTCACGTGTAAACACTTGAACGTCAATCACTGTACCTTTGGTACCTGATGGAACACGTAGAGATGAGTCTTTTACGTCAGCCGCTTTTTCACCGAAGATTGCACGTAGCAATTTTTCTTCCGGAGTAAGCTGTGTTTCACCTTTAGGGGTTACTTTACCAACCAGGATATCACCAGCAGTTACTTCAGCACCGATGTAAACGATACCTGACTCGTCCAGTTTAGACAGAGCAGCTTCACCTACGTTTGGAATATCAGCAGTGATTTCTTCCGCACCCAGTTTGGTATCACGTGCAACACATGACAATTCCTGGATATGAATAGACGTTAAACGGTCTTCCTGAAGTACACGCTCAGATAACAAGATCGAGTCTTCGTAGTTGTAACCATTCCAGGTCATAAACGCAACGCGCATGTTTTGACCCAATGCCAGCTCACCGCCATCTGTTGATGGACCATCAGCCAGTACATCACCACGACCTACTTTATCGCCCAGGTTCACAAGAACTTTCTGGTTGATACAAGTGTTCTGGTTCGAACGGGTGTATTTGATCAGGTTGTAGATATCTACACCTGCTTCACCTGCGATCATTTCGTCTTCATTCACACGAATTACGACACGAGACGCATCAACAAACTCGATACGACCACCACGCTGAGCGATCACACATACACCTGAGTCATGTGCTACGTTCGCTTCCATACCGGTACCAACAAGCGGCTTGTCAGCAATCAACGTCGGAACTGCCTGACGTTGCATGTTCGAACCCATTAATGCACGGTTGGCATCATCGTGTTCTAGGAATGGAATCAGTGATGCTGCTACAGATACGACCTGCTGAGCAGATACATCCATATGCGTTACTTTTTCAGGAGGAATACGTACGAAGTCACCCTGATGACGAACAGATACAAACTCTTCTGTTAAATTACCATCTTTATCCATTGCAGAATCGGCCTGTGCAATGACAGTGCCTACTTCTTCAATCGCAGACAGGTATTCAACTTCATCTGTTACACGACCATCAACAACTTTACGGTATGGGGTTTCCAGGAAACCAAAGTTGTTACATTTCGCATAAACAGAAAGCGAGTTGATCAAACCAATGTTTGGACCTTCCGGTGTTTCAATTGGACATACACGACCGTAATGCGTTTGATGTACGTCACGTACTTCAAAGCCTGCACGTTCACGCGTCAAACCGCCGGGACCAAGCGCAGAAACACGACGTTTGTGCGTAATCTCAGATAACGGGTTGTTTTGGTCCATAAACTGAGACAACTGGCTTGAACCAAAGAATTCTTTGATTGCAGCAGCAACAGGTTTCGCATTGATCAAATCTTGCGGAGACAGGTTGTCAGTTTCAGCTTGCGATAGACGCTCTTTAACAGCACGTTCAACACGAACCAGACCTACACGGAATTGGTTTTCTGTCATTTCACCAACAGAACGAACACGACGGTTACCCAGGTGATCGATATCATCGACTTCACCTTTACCGTTACGGATTTCAACTAATGTTTTCAATACATCAGTGATATCTTCGTTCGAGAGAATGCCTTCAACTTCACGTGACTTCTGGTCTGTACCGACTTCGTAAGGACGACCCAAACGACGGTTGAACTTCATACGACCGACTGGAGACAAGTCATAACGTTCAGAAGAGAAGAACAAATTATTGAATAAGTTTTCAGCAGCTTCTTTTGTTGGTGGCTCGCCCGGACGCATCACTTTGTAGATTTCTACCAATGCTTCTTCACGACTAGTCGTTGTATCTGCACGTAGAGAATCTGCAACGAATGAACCGCGGTCGATATCATTGGTGAACAGAATATTGAATTGCTTCACGCCGCCTTCTGCAATTTTCACCATGATTTCATGGCTTAATACAGTATTGGCTGCAATCACATCACCATCTTTTAATGGGATGTCTTCAGCAGTGATACGCTCATATAGGTACTCATCTGGCACTGCAAGTTTTTCAAGACCTGAAGCTTCCATTTGACGTACATGACGCGCATTGATACGTTTACCTTGCTCAACAATTGCCTTGCCATCCTTGTCCAGGATGTCAAATTGCGCCATTTCGCCACGCAGACGTTCAGGCACCAGGTCAATCTGGTAGCTACCCATGTCAAGATACACAGGTACTTTCTCGTAGAACATATCGAGAATGTTTTCGTTGCTATAACCCAAGGCACGAAGTACCACAGTCGCAAGCAATTTACGACGACGGTCAATACGTACATAGACGAGGTCTTTGGCATCGAATTCAAAGTCTAACCATGAACCACGGTAAGGAATGATACGCGCTGAATAAAGGACTTTACCACTTGAGTGAGTCTTGCCTTTATCGTGGTCAAAGAATACGCCTGGTGAACGGTGTAATTGTGACACGATCACACGCTCGGTACCGTTAATTACAAAGGTACCGTTATCCGTCATCAATGGCATTTCGCCCATATAGACTTCTTGTTCACGTACGTCTTTAATTGACTTCGTTTCACGATCTTTCAGGATCAAACGAATTTTTACACGCATTGGTGCTGCATAAGTTGAGCCACGAAGGATACATTCGCGTACATCAAACTCAGGCTTACCAAGACTATACTCAACAAATTCTAAAGCAGCATTGCCAGAATAACTTTCAATAGGAAAAACTGAACGAAATGCGGCTTGGAGACCGATATCTTCGCGGTTTTTTGGTGATTTGCCATCTTGTAAGAATGTTCTGTACGAGTCGACTTGAATCGCGAGCAAGTACGGAGCATCCATGACGCTAGGCAATTTACCAAAATTCTTACGGATCCGTTTCTTTTCGGTATATGAGTATGCCATCTGGAGTCCTCGGAAAGTGTAAACCAAGCCCGCCTGCAGAACGGGCTCAGAAGGAATTACGCTGGCCGATATGGCCACCACTCTTTACAAATGCTGCAATTTTTAGTGGTATTAAAACGCTTATCAATATTTTTTAATGAAAAATATTGGTAAACGTTTGTTCATTATGTTTATTTTCAATTTGTATGATTTTTATATCATGCAAACAAAAATCGAGCCGATTATTGTAACGCAAAAAGGCTGATGACCCAAGAGCCATCAGCCAATTTTTGGAGCCGATTATAAAAAACCGGCTCCCTTAAGAAATTACTTAAGAGTAACTGTAGCACCAGCTTCTTCAAGTTTCTTCTTAAGCTCTTCGCCTTCTTCTTTAGAAACGCCTTCTTTAAGAACTGCAGGAGCGCCTTCAACCATGTCTTTAGCTTCTTTCAAGCCAAGGCCAGTCGCTTCACGAACTGCTTTAATTACAGCAACTTTGTTCGCGCCGAAAGAAGTCAATTCAACATTGAATTCAGTTTGTTCTTCAGCAGCAGCAGCAGCAGGACCAGCAGCAACAGCTACGGCAGCAGCAGATACATTGAATTTCTCTTCGAAAGCAGAGATAAGTTCAACAAGTTCAAGAACAGTTTTTTCAGCAACTGCGTTTAGGATTTCTTCGTTTGTTAAAGCCATGAGATTAACTCCAAATGGGTATTGAATGATGTGTGTTTAAGTTTGAGCTTAAGCAGCTTCTGACTCGTTTTTCTCTTGAAGCGCTGTAAGTAAGCGGCCCAATTTCGAAATAGGAGCTTGAAGAACGTTTGCAAGCATAGTAAGCGCTTTCTCTTGGTTCGGAAGATTCGCGATTACGCTAACTTCTGCACCTTGATAAAGTTTGCCATCAAATGCAGCAGCTTTAAGTTCAAATGCTTTATTAGTTTTAGCGAATTCTTCGAACAAACGTGCAGCAGCACCCATGTCGTCTTCAGAATTCGAGAAAGCTAAGATTGTTGGGCCAACAAGGTTGTCGTTCAAGATATTGAATTGAGTATCTTGAAGAGCACGTTTAGCCAAAGTGTTACGCACGATACGTGTAGTAACACCAAGTTTACGCGCTTCAACACGTAGAGTAGTTAACTGCTCTACAGTCAAACCTTGGTAGTCAGCAACAACAGCAGCAAATGCAGTAGAAGCAACTTCAGCTACTTCAGCTACGATCTGTTTTTTGCCTTCGATAAGAAGAGCCATTGTAAAACCTCCTAACGGTGATTTATGTACTTACGCGAAGTACACTCCCAATTCGCAAGACCATCACTGGACTCACACGCGGAGGATGAACAAATCACACCACCGCGTCTACGCAGGCTGGGCTATTAAGAGAGAAGCATAAAACTCCCCTCGCCCGCGGTCTTTGACGCTGATAAATTTTCATTTACCAATTCAAAGTTTGCCTAAATTATCCCCTCTCCTTTTAGGAGAGGGCTAGGGAGAGGTTTAACCCTCTTCCCGACCTTCTTCCAGAGGGAGAAGGAGACATCTTCAGGGCTTTAAAATTCTGTAATAAGTCGAGACTTATTTAGAAACGTTTGCTACATCAACGATCAAACCAGGGCCCATAGTTGAGCTCAAAGTGATCTTTTGAATGTATACGCCTTTAGACGTAGCAGGTTTCAAACGCTTCAAGTCAGCAACAAGCGCTTCAACGTTTTGACGAACAGCAGCAGCTTCAAAACCTACCTGACCGATCGCAGCATGGATAATACCAGCTTTGTCTACGCGGTAACGTGCTTGACCAGCTTTTGCATTTTTAACTGCAGTAGCAACGTCAGGAGTTACAGTACCCACTTTAGGGTTTGGCATTAAGCCACGTGGACCAAGGATCGTACCAAGTTTACCTACAACGCGCATTGCATCTGGAGCAGCAATTACTACGTCAAAGTCAAGGTTACCCGCTTGGATGCTTTCAGCAAGATCGTCGAAACCAACAACGTCTGCGCCTTCAGCTTTAGCAGCTTCAGCAGCAGCGCCTTGAGCGAATACAGCTACACGTACAGTTTTACCAGTACCTGCAGGAAGTGTAGTCGCGCCACGAACAACTTGGTCAGATTTACGAGGATCAACACCTAGGTTTACCGCGATATCTAGAGATTCTTTGAATTTAGGAGCTGGAAGGCTCTCTAAAACTGCAACAGCTTCTTCTAGCGTGTAAACTTTGTGTGCTTCTACAGCAGCTACAATCGCTTTTTGACGTTTAGTTAATTTAGCCATGTCTTAAAGCTCCACTTCCAAGCCCATAGAACGCGCAGAACCAGCAATGGTACGTACACGTGCGTCTAAATCAGCACCAGTCAAATCTGGTTCTTTAGTAGTCGCAATTTCTTCGATTTGAGCACGAGTCAACTTACCAACTTTAGTTTTGTTAGGTACAGCTGAACCCTTCTGGATACCAGCAGCTTTCTTAAGAAGAACAGCAGCAGGTGGAGTTTTCATGATGAATGTGAACGACTTGTCGTTGTACACAGTGATCACGACTGGAATTGGCAGACCAGCTTCAACTTTTTGTGTAGCAGCATTGAATTCTTTACAGAATGCCATGATGTTCACACCACGTTGACCTAGTGCAGGACCAATCGGTGGAGATGGATTCGCTTTACCAGCTGGAACTTGCAGCTTGATATAGCCGTCAATCTTCTTAGCCATTTCAAATTACCTCTGGGTGCAAACGCCGGTGAAGGCTCCCCAATGATTTCAAGTAACGATACCGTTACAACAACAATGCCTGACTTATAAATAAGTCAGGCGTTTTCAACCCATACAAATTAGACTGATTTTTCGACTTGACGAAATTCCAATTCAACTTGAGTTGGTCGGTTAAATACATTAATGGTCAGCGTTAAACGCGACTTTTCGTACTGAACTTCTTCCACCACACCTTTAAAGTCTGTGAATGGACCGTCAACCACGAGTAATTCTTCGCCCGGTTCAAACATCGTCTTAGGACGAGGCGCTTCACCAGTATTGCGTACACGCGCAAGAATCGCATCTGCTTCTTTTTGCGTAATCGGTGCCGGTTTTTCAGCCGTACCACCAATAAAACCTAAAACTTTTGGACATTCTTTAACAATGTGCCAAGTATCATCATTCATTTCCATTTCGACTAGAACATAGCCAGGAAAGAACTTACGCTCTGATTTACGCTTCTTGCCATCCTTCATTTCTACCACTTCTTCGGTAGGAACAAGGACTTCACCAAAGCTATCGGCAACAGCGCTACGCTGGATTCGATCATTAAGCGAACGCATCACTTGTTTTTCATAACCTGAATAGGCATGAATAATGTACCAACGTTTCATAGCTCTCTTACCCGATAATAAACTTCATTAACCAGCCTAAAATATAATCAAAACACCACAATAAGATAGATGCAATTACGACTACAACAAGAACTTGCCAAGATGTGGACATGGTCTCTTGTTTTGTAGGCCAGGTCACTCGACGCAACTCAATTCGTGCATCTTTCAGCAGACGAATAAAGCCTTTGCCTTGATGGGTGGCGTATAATAAACCGAATGCTGCAACGATACAAGCCAAAATCACCCCAACGCGCACCCAAATATCATTCGCAGGTGCCCAGTACGCTGGTAAATATTGGTTTACCATCATTGCACCAACCAATAAAATCAAGGCGATAACCCATAGAACCATGTCTAATGGAGAACCAGAACTTACATCTACTGCAGGATTATTTCTTTGAGGAATTGCCGCTTCGCTTAATGCGTCGCGTGATTTTTCATTCGACATTTTTGTACTCGTCGTAGGTTTCGCGACTTATTATATGACCAATTTTGCCGACATCAAGCGTCTTTTTAAAAACTTGGCAGGTCAGGAGGGACTCGAACCCCCAACTTTCGGTTTTGGAGACCGACGCTCTACCAATTGAACTACTGACCTGCAAAACAACAAGTTGGAGCCTAAACCCCAACCTGTTTGTCTTATTCTATGATTATGCAGTCACTTTAGCAACTACACCAGCACCCACTGTACGACCGCCTTCACGGATCGCAAAACGTAGACCAGGGTCCATTGCGATCGGATGGATCAACTCTACTGACATCTCAACGTTGTCACCAGGCATTACCATTTCTACGCCTTCTTTAAGAGAAATCGCACCAGTTACGTCCGTAGTACGGAAGTAGAACTGTGGACGGTAACCGTTAAGGCTGTCTCTTATACACATCTCCGAGCCCACGAGACAAAAAAAAAATATTCAATTCTCTTTTCCTTTCTCTTATACACACCTTCCATCCC
>NZ_MJIQ01000042.1:0-15006 GCF_001878775.1 Acinetobacter sp. AR2-3 | reverse complement strand
GCGAGAGATCGAGGTAGCAGAGACAGCGACACGCGTAAGATCGTCGGCAGCGTCAGATGTGTATAAGAGACAGACAATAGCAAGAGTGAACCACCTGATCCCTTCCCGAACTCAGAAGTGAAACCTCTTAGCGCTGATGGTAGTGTGGGGTTACCCATGTGAGAGTAAGTCATCGCCAGCTCATTATTCGAAACACCCTCAAGCTAACGCTTGGGGGTGTTTTTTTATGTGCAAAAATTATAAATAAAACTTCAAAATTAACTCGTTTTATAGCTTTTAAAATGTATCTATTTATCTTTCTCTGCTGAATTTACATTAGAAATTCTGTATCTTGATGTTAATTTGAACAATAAATCAGTATGGAGAAGATAATGTTATCGCAATTTAAAATAAAAATTCTACTCAGTTGTTGTGCTTTAGCATTTACTGCCTGTCATGCAGAGAATTCATCTTCTAAAAGTACTCAAGAGACCTCTACATCAGCTGCCAAATCGGATGCAGTTTCTTCAAGCGTGCAAAAATATAAGACTGAACAGGTTGCTCAATTTAATGAGCCGTGGGCGATTACTACTTTAAATGATGGCCGACTATTGATTACTGAGCGCAAAGGAAAATTGCAGCTCTTTGATCCAAAAACCAAGAAAAAAATTGAAGTTAAAGGCATACCTCAAGTTGCATATGGAGGCCAGGGTGGCTTAGGCGAAGTTGCTTTACATCCTGATTTTGCAAAGAATCGGTGGGTATATCTGAGCTATGCTGAACAAGGCCAAGGCGGATATGGTGCAGTGGTGATCCGGGGTAAATTAAACTTAAATCAAGCCACTCCTCAACTGACACAAATTGAACGGATCTGGACGCAAGTGCCGAAATTTTCAGGCCAGGGACATTATGCCCATCGGATTGTATTCGGGTCGGATGGTAAGTTATGGATCAGTTCAGGAGAACGTCAGCAATTCAACCCTGCACAGGACATGCAATCTAATGCCGGTAAAATTATTCGCCTGAATGATGATGGCTCAATCCCTGCCGATAATCCTTTTATGACTCAGGGTAAAATTGCCCAGCAGGTCTGGAGTCTTGGACATCGTAATCCTCTAGGCATGGCTTTCGATCCGAAAGGGCAGCTTTGGGTGATCGAAATGGGACCGAAAGGCGGCGATGAACTGAACAAGATTGTCAAAGCTAAAAACTATGGTTATCCACTGGTATCCAATGGCGATCATTATGACGGTAAGCCGATTCCTGACCACAGTACCCGACCTGAATTTGAAGCCCCGGCACTGGATTGGACTCCGGTAATTTCTCCTTCAGATTTAATGTTTTATACTGCTAATATCTTCCCGAAATGGAAAAATAAAGCGATTGCTACCGGTCTGTCTTCCAAGGCGATTGTGATTGTGGATACGACCCAGACCCCAGTGAAAGAAGTTCAGCGTCTGGATATGAAAGAGCGGATTCGTGGAGTTGCTCAGGCACAGGATGGTTCACTGTGGGTGATTCAAGATGGTCCGCAAGCAGCTCTGTTAAAAATGACAGCACCTTAATCCTCTGCTTTTAGGATGCTTATCTAAATATGAAATATTGAATAAGCTGACCCTCTGAATAAAAGGATTTTTAAGCTGATGCTGACATGAAAGAAAAAGGCCTCTACATCCTGTGAAGGCCTTTTCATATTCTGTTAAAGGTATAATATCTGTTATACCGATCAGCATCCTGCTATGTGAATTTTTTTATTTTTCTTACAAGACTTCCTGTCTTGGTATGATTTGAATATAGCCTGAAGCGATACAGCGCAATAGGGCAGTTTGACTGCATGGATTGTAAGTCAAAGCCGACAGTCGAATTTTAAAAAAGATAAATTCAAAAATACTGTTTCAAACTGATCATCCGACCAAATCATAAACTGCGGTGATGATTTTGCTGTATTTTAGCGAGAGAATACTCTTTTAATATGCATCAACTGATATAAATAAAAACGTCGATAAAATAATAAAAAGGAAACTCCTATGCCTACGATTCAAATTGAAGTTCGGCAATAATATCCTCAAGCAGTTGAGGAACAATTGCTCAACAGCGTATTTCATTGTGTGAAAACCGCCTTTCAGCTGCCTGAATATGATCGTAATATTCGTCTGGTCGTGCATGAAGCGCATCGTTTTCAGTATATGAGCCATTTAGCTCAGCCTGAATATTTTACCTTGGTCAGTATTGACTGTTTTGCTGGCCGCAGTCTGGAGACCAAGCGAAATTTGTATCAGCAGATGGTCAAAAGTCTCGGGGAAATCGGTATTCCTGCAGATCATATTCTGATTCATCTGAGAGAAAGTGCATTGGAAAATTGGGGGATTCGAGGAGGACAAGCCGCCTGTGATGTTGATCTCGGGTTTAAGGTTGATGTCTGATGCATCCAGATCAGTAGTCACGTTAAATCTAAAGTTTAAACAGAAAAGCCTCAACATCCTGTCGAGGCTTTTCTGGATTTGCTTCTCAGATCTGACTCCTGTCTAATCTGTCAACGTCCTGTTGATTGGCGCTTTTTATTGTTGTCGTATCGCTGAGCAGACTTCCTGTCTGTCTATGTACTGACTATAGCCTCGCATAAAACGACCGCATAGCGGCTAAACTCTGCGCTGCATGTAGGCTAAAACGTACAGGGCTGTCGTCCATTCATTAAGCACTGACATATTGAATCAGTCTATCCACCATAGCTTTTAAGTTTTTATTATCAAATTCATTGCCTTGGAAGGAATAATCTTTGTTGCGCGCAAAGATGTCACGGATTTCGATCACGGCATTGGTATCCACCAGTCCTAGTTGAGTGCCGACTTGACGAATCTGGTCAATTGAACGTGAGCCGTTGGTCGCACCATAACCAATATAAGCTGCCGGTTTGCCTTGCCATTCCTTGCCGAGATAATCCAGGGCATTTTTCAGGGCAGGGCTATAGCCATGATTGTATTCAGGCGTGACAAAAATAAAGGCATCGCCAAGCGCAATCTTGTCGGCCCAGTCTTGCTGTTTGGGCTGATCATAAATCCCGGTCAATGGAGGATGGGCACCAGAAAATAGCGGAAGATCCCATTCTTTTAGATCGACAATTTCAGTTTCCAAAGTGCTAAAGGCATAACTTTTAATTTCCTGCAGGACCCAGTGCGCCACTTTAATCGCAGTACGTCCCTCACGCACACTCCCAACCACAATATAAATTTTCATGTTTCATCCTTTCTTCGGGTCTGGTCATCAAATTAAATTAATCAGATTTCAGGAAGGTGACTAGAGATGATTTGTATCCGGAATATAAAAAAGCTCCCGAAGGAGCTTTTTTAAAATCAGTTAATTAGCTGATGTCTTACATCAGTTTAATGCCTTGCTGACCCGCAGGTGTCACTTTAAAGATTTCCACTTCAAAAGTGATGTTTTTGCCTGCCAATGGATGGTTAAAGTCTACTTCAGTGATGTCATCATTCACCGATCTCACCACACCATACAAGGTGGCTTTGGCTTTATCTTCAAACTCGATCATGTGACCTTCGATCGGACGTTCTCCGAACTTCACCGTATCAAATTTCTGGATGTTTTCCGGATTCCATGGACCAAAAGCATCTTCTGGCGGCAGGCTCACCGTACGACGGTCACCGGCACGTAAACCAAACAGTGCTTTTTCAAAACCAGGCAGTAAATTGCCATCACCAATCACCAGGCTGACCGGTTCTTCACGGCTACGGGTATTGTCAATTTCCACGCCATTTTCGATTGCGACAGAAAAGTGCAGCTCGACTTTAGAACCGTCTGCAACCCGGGTTTCTTCGTTAGGATGAATAAAATCAGTCATGTTGTGCTTGCGCCCGTTGAATTCGATGTTTTTCTAAGAAAAAGGTATCAATCAGCATCAGAATAGTGCCTACAGTAATAGCACTATCTGCGATATTGAACGCAGGGAAGTGGCTGTTCTGGTAATACACATGAATAAAATCGACTACATAGCCGAGGCTGACCCGGTCGATTAAATTACCGATGGCACCACCCAGAATCAGGGCAATCGCCAATGGTAAAATTTTCATGTCTTTTGGCATACGCATCAGCCAAAACACAAAGATTACAGACACTAAACCTGCCAGTGAAGTAAAGAAATAGCGTTGCCAACCACCGGCATCGGACAGAAAACTAAAGGCAGCGCCATAGTTATGTAGCAATGTCCAATTTAAAAAGGGCAGCACAGGAACAGGATCTGCATAGTTCAGATTTGTCACTGCAATCCATTTGGTCCATTGATCCAGAATGATCGCCAGAATGGCCAGTCCAACCCACCATAAATTATGTGGATAGAACTGGAATAAGCCCTTTTTGGTGTGGGTATTAGGCATATTTTCTCTCTTCGCCTTGGCCTGTAGGAAGGTTGATGATACAACGACCGCATAGACCAGGATGTGCAGAATGTGTATTTACATCTGGTAATACATGCCAGCAACGTACGCATTTTTCGCCATCCGCTGCTGAAACTTTCACATTCAAGCCTTCAAGATCAGACGCTTCACCTTGTGCTGCATCAAACTCATTGACGATCACTTGTGATGTGATCAGTACGAAACGAAGCTCATCACTTAACTTATCTAGCACTGCTTTTAATTCAGCATTTGCCCAAAGTTCAACTTTGGCAGACAAGTTAGAACCGACAGTTTTGGCGGTACGTGCAGTTTCAATGAATTTGTTTACTGCAGATTTCACAGCAATGAGCGTTTGCCATTCAGCTTCAGATACTACATTTGCAGTTGAAGCCACAGGAATGTCATACCATTCAGCCGTGAACACGTATTTCTCTGATTGCTCAGGAATTAACGGCCAAGCTTCTTGTGCAGTAAAGCTCAGGATTGGTGACATCCAACGCACGAATGCCTGTACCAGGTGATACAATGCAGTTTGTGCAGAATGACGTGCTTGCGAATCCGCTTTAGTGGTGTACTGACGGTCTTTGATAATGTCTAAGTAGAAACCACCTAAGTCGTTAATACAGAAATTCGTTAAAGTAGTGGTGACGATATGGAAGTTCATATCTTCGTATGCTTTCTTAATGGTTTCTTGCACTTCAGATGCACGTTGCAGAATGTATTGATCCAGCGCGATCAATTGATCTACAGGAAGCGCATCTGTTGATGGTTTGAAGCCATTCAGGTTAGCAAGCAAGAAACGAAGCGTGTTACGGATACGACGATAACCGTCAGAGGCACGGCTAAAGATTTCTTTACCAGCGGTCATTTCATAACGGTAATCCGCAGAGGCGATCCAGAAACGTAAACCATCCGCACCCATATCTTTAATGATGTCTTGCGGCGTGATTACATTACCGATCGACTTGGACATCTTACGGCCTTTTTCATCGACTACGAAACCGTGAGTCAATAGACCTTTATATGGCGCACGCTCATTAATCGCAATCGAAGTCAATAACGACGACTGGAACCAGCCACGGTGTTGGTCTGAACCTTCTAGATATAAATCGGCAGGATCAGTCAGTTCTTCACGTTCACGCAGTACGGCATAGTGCGTTGTACCTGAATCGAACCAAACGTCTAGCGTGTCGCGTACTGCATTATATTGTTCAGCGTCCGCACCGATAAACTCAGATGCATCACGGTTGTACCAACCATCAATGCCTTCCTGCTCGATTAGTTTCGCGACTTCTTCGATCAGTTCAGGCGTACGCGGGTGCAATTCATTGGTATTTTTATGCACAAAGAATGGAATTGGCACGCCCCAAGTACGTTGACGTGAGATACACCAGTCTGGACGGCCTTCAATCATCGCCTGGATACGGTTTTTACCCCAGTCCGGTACGAAGCTGATCTCGTTTTCAATCGCATTCAGTGCATT
The DNA here is from genome assembly GCF_001878775.1 of Acinetobacter sp. AR2-3. Classification (NCBI taxonomy): domain Bacteria; kingdom Pseudomonadati; phylum Pseudomonadota; class Gammaproteobacteria; order Moraxellales; family Moraxellaceae; genus Acinetobacter; species Acinetobacter sp. AR2-3. Next base: position 9,138 of record NZ_MJIQ01000042.1, on the reverse strand, counting down.
TTGACGCAGACCTTTGGCATCCATGCTGATGAACCATTGTGGGGTCGCACGGAAGATAATCGGGGTTTTATGGCGCCAGCAATGCGGGTAGCTATGCTTGATCACCACGTGTGCCCAAAGCTTGGTCGCTTCAGTCAATGCTGCAATGATTTTTGGATTGGCTTTGTAGATGTGCTCGCCCGGGAAGATTGGCGAAGTCGGTAAATACACACCATTACCGCCGACTGGGTTTTCTACTTTTAAGTTGTACTGTAAACCAACTTTATAGTCGTCCACACCGTGGCCCGGTGCGGTATGTACTGCACCTGTACCGCTAGCATCGGTGACGTGTTCACCCAAGATCACTGGCACTTGGCGTTCAGCAATTAAAGGATGTTGAAGAACTAAATTCTCAAGTTTTGCACCTGTGAATTCAGCAAGCACTTCAAATGCAGTAAAGCCATAACGCTGAGTTGCAGACTCAACCAATGATTTCGCAAGGATGAAGTTTTGTGATGCTTTGTCTTCACCAATTGCTTTCACCAGTTGGTATTCAAGTTCAGCGTGTAATGCAACCGCTTGGTTGGCAGGCATGGTCCAAGGCGTTGTTGTCCAAATCACGATATCCGTACGATCGGCAACGTCTACACCTAAACGAGCAGACAAATCAGCTAAATCAACAACGGTAAAACCGACGTCAATTGCATCCGATTTTTTATCTTCATATTCAACTTCAGCTTCAGCCAATGATGAACCACAGTCCAGACACCAGTTGACTGGTTTCAGACCTGGCTCAATGTGGCCGGCTTTCGCGATTGCACCCAATGAACGTACGATGTCGGCTTCTTGTTTGAAGTTCATGGTTAGGTAAGGATTGTCCCAATCACCGAACACACCCATACGTACGAAGTCTTTCTTTTGAAGCTCAACTTGAGTATACGCATATTCACGGCACGCTTTACGGAACGTAGACGCATCTACTTTTACGCCGACTTTGCCGACTTTTTCTTCGACTTTTAATTCGATTGGCAGACCATGACAGTCCCAACCTGGCACGTATGGCGCGTCAAAACCATCCATGACACGGCTTTTGATAATGATGTCTTTGAGTACTTTATTGACTGCATGACCCAAATGGATTTGACCATTGGCATAAGGAGGGCCGTCATGAAGCACGTATTTTTTCTTGCCAATACGCGATTCACGAATCTGCTGATAAATGTTGTCGGCATACCACTCTTCTAACCATTTCGCTTCACGTACTGCCAAATTTGCTTTCATTGCAAAGTCAGTACCTGGGAGGTTTAGCGTGGCTTTATAGTCCACTGCATTTTCAGGAGTTTGCTTATCGCTCATGCAAGTCGTCTTCCAATCTAATCAGTTATGTCACTGACACGTTTTACAATAAAAATATGGGATATTAAAAGGGAAATGTGGGGTGATTTCGACGAAACTCAAGCAGTTTCTCGACATCATCATCAATTCCGGCTTTTAGCGCTTCAAGCGAAGGATAGTCCTTTTCGCCATGTAAATAGTTTAAGAACGTCACCCGCATCAACAGGCCATACAGATTAGCAGAAACATCTGGAAAATGTACTTCTAATCGCCACTCTGGATGTGCTTGTTTAATGGCTGGACGTGTGCCGACATGACCTGCCCCAAACAGGGCAGTTGGGTCATAACCCGCGATACCTGTTTGCGCTGCAGAGTCGGCTTTTACTTTGTCTTTTAAGGATAAGGTTTCGCAAATAACTTCAACCCCATAAATCCCTTTCAGGCAGGGCTTATGACGGTTGAGCCGTACATTAATAGTGGGGAAATCAATGGTTCGACCAATCTGATCACCATATTGCACCCGCCCGGTAATGCTATAGGGACGACCCAACAATTGTGCGGCCAAGGCTAAATCACCGGCTTGCAAGGTCTGGCGAATCCGGGTGGAACTGACCCGTTCACCATCCAAAGCAATGGTATTTAAATTGGTCACTTCAAAGCCGTAATTGCGCAGGAATTCGCTATTGCCCTGACGGTTTTTACCAAAGTGAAAATCATCGCCTAAGACCAGATGCCGAGCATTCAGTTTTTCTTTTAAAATGTCAGCAAAAGCTTCTGCAGTCAGGCTGCGGAAAGTATGGTCAAATTTCGCCACCGCGATATAGTCCACACCCAGCTCAGTCAGGTATTCAACTTTTTCACGCAACGATGAAATACGCGGTGGGGCATCATAACCCTGAAAGTATTCAAGCGGTTGCGGCTCGAAAATCATCACTACAGATTTTAAACCCTGTGCTTCAGCCACCTGTTGCAGCTGACGGATCATCGCCTGATGGCCTAAATGCACGCCGTCAAAATTACCGATGGTCACGGCAGTTTTGGGTAATTCAGAATGAGAGGCTAAAGCATTTAGACGGAGCAGCTGCATGGGCAAATCAAGTGCTTAGAAATATCGAGAGGCTATATATTGCCATAATCTCGCGCTTTCGTCTTGCTGTTGTGTTTTTATGCAATATTTTTCTTGAAAATTCATCTTCCTAGAATTGAGCCGACTGGTTTTTCGACACACTGAGCATGTCTGATCAGAGCACTGGTGCTTTTCATTCAGCCGGTTTTGTTTTCTAATGTCAGGGTTTTTTGATATCAGGTATTTCGAATGTCCGATCTTGCGCTCATCATGGCTCTACCCAATGAATCCAAAGGCTTGTTTGAAGCAGAAGGCATTCAGGTAAATTACAGCGGGATTGGTAAAGTCAACGCGGCCTTTAAAGCTTTTGAGGTGATTCAGAACACTGGTTGCAGTACCTTGCTAAATTTGGGAAGCGCGGGGAGTTCGCATTTCAATGCGCATGAACTGGTCGAAGTCACGCAATTTGTACAGCGTGATATGGATGTTTCACCCCTTGGCTTTGAGGTCGGCATGACCCCGATGGATCAGCATTTCCCGGGTGCGATTGAGCTGGAGTCTTTCTTTGACCATTTGCCGAAAGGGATTTGTGGCACAGGCGACAGCTTTGAAACCGGTATTTCAAAAGTGGCGTGTAATCTGGTCGATATGGAAGGCTATGCCTTGGCCAAAGTCTGTAAAAAGCTGGGCGTTCGGCTGATTTCAGTGAAATACATTAGTGATGGAGCCAATGAGACTGCGCATCTGGATTGGGAAGAAAATCTGTTATTGGGTGCGAAAAAATTATTGGATTTATATCAAATGGTAAAATAAACGGGAAGGTTAAGTTTGCTTGGCGACCATAGCAGCTATGGTCGTGTGCCAATCAGAAGCAGTTGCTTATTTATCCGTACGTGGAATCACGCCGTATAACATCATGTGTACCGTATGCTGGATAATACGTTGCTGCATGCTGCGGTTACGCAAGGTTTTACCCGTGACCATTTCCATTTGCGTCGCAAAGTCTGCATAGTTCTGGGTAATCGCCCAAATATTCAGAATCAGTAACTCAGGATCAATATCTGCAGAAATCTTGCCTTGCTCCTGCCAGTTGGAAATCACTTTGGCTTTACGCTTGACCAGTTTTTTCAGCGGACCTTTTAAAATTTCCAGAATATGCGGTGCACCTTGAATCACCTCTAAAGCAAATAAACGGGATGCTTTAGGCTGGGTACGCGATACTTCAATTTTTTGCATCAAATAATTGGTGATCGCTTCTTCAGGTTCAAGTTCAGCTTCAAGGGTTTGTAAAGGCGCCAGCCATTTTTGTAGAACAGTGGTTAATACCTCGACATACAGGGCTTCTTTATTTTCATAATAATAGAAAATATTCGACTTATGCATTTCTGCAATTTGTGCGATTTCATCCAGACTTGCCCCATTAAAACCATATAGGGAAAATACGTCTAGTGCAGCATTTAGCAGCTGATTGCGTTTTTGAGTACTCTTTTTTTGTTCCATTAGCAAATATAAAAAACAATGAAAAAGGGAATCCTCAATTGTACGGCAAATCATCAGATTTGTGCACACAGTCACAGGCTAATTTTTTGAATAATGATGATTTATTCTCTAGATCAATATTTAAAACAGGCTAAATGCATCTACACCGGGAGAAAAATTCAAGTTTCTGAAAATACTTCATTTATTCATCTTTTTTCTTCATCAATGGAAGAGAGGAATAATGCTGAAATGAATCTGATAAAAATGTCCTCTTATTGAGATAAAAGTATTTTTTATAAGAATAAGACCCAAAACCATGCTCGATTTTGGGTTTGATTGAGTGTTCAGGTCGCTAAAACTGCCTGCAAGACCTGCTGTTCCAGTTCTGCAAATGTCACACTTTTTTGCCGGGGACGAGGTAAGTCGACCCGAAATTCTTTGGCAATATGGCCTTTGTCCAGCAAGATAATCCGGTCTGCCAGTTGTACGGCTTCACTGACATCATGTGTGACCAGAATGGCGGTAAAGCCTTGCTCGGTCCAGAGACGCTCAATCAGGTTTTGCATTTCCAGACGTGTCAGGGCATCCAGGGCGCCGAGCGGTTCATCAAGCAGCAGAATACGAGGTTGATGCGACAACGCTCGCGCCAAGGCGGTACGTTGCCGCTGTCCTCCGGAAAGTTGTGAAGGCCACAGTCCGGCTTTTTCTTTGAGGCCAACTTTTTCCAGCATTTGAGAGGCTTTGGCATGCTGCGCCTTTGGTAAACCGAGTTGCACATTCTGTTCGATGCTGCGCCAAGGCAGCAGGCGAGGGTCCTGAAACATCACCCGGATATCATCGACAGTAATGCCTTCACGAATATGTCGGGCTGATTTGAACTTGATTTCGCCGTAACTTTGCTGTTCCAGATCGGCAATCAGGCGCAATAAAGTACTCTTACCACAACCACTGCGACCGACAATTGCCAGAAATTCACCCGGCTGGATATGCAGGTCCAGATCCTCCAGAACCTTGACCGAACCGTAAAACTTGTGCAGCTGTTCAATGATAATTTCGGCACCGAGCACTGCAGCAGGATTGATATCTGCCATAGGTGGTTCGAGTGGTGCACTCGGGTCATTGGCATGACGTCCTAAACTGAGATCAGTCATCACATGCTCCTCATTTATTCTTTATTTTTGATAGCCGGCATGCCAGCGCAGCAGGAATCGTTCTAAAGCTACTGCCAGAACATCGGCCAGTTTGCCGAGTAGGGCATACAGTAAAATACCTACCAGAACCACGTCAGTTTGTAAAAATTCACGTGCATTCATGGTCATATATCCAATACCGGACTGGGCAGAAATAGTTTCGGCAACGATTAACAGTACCCAGACCAGACCCAGAGAAAAACGCAGGCCGACCAGAATCGACGGCATCGCACCCGGCAGAATAATTTCTCTATAAAGCTGCCAGCGGCTTAAACCATAGCTTTTTCCCATCTCGATTAATTGTGGATCGACCGAGCGGATGCCGTGATAGGTATTGATATAAATTGGGAAAAATACACCAATCGCCACCAGAAACAATTTGGAGGATTCATCAATCCCGAACCATAAGATGACGAGGGGGATCAGTGCCAGTGCAGGAATATTGCGGATCATCTGCAAGGTAGTGTCGAGCAGGGTAGAGGCGGTTTTGGATGAACCATTTAACAGGCCCAGCAATAGGCCCAAACCACCACCCACCAGTAAGCCGCTGATGGCACGCCCCGCACTGACTTGCACATGCGTCCACAGTTCACCGCTGAGCAATAAATTCCAGAAGGCTAAAACCACAGCACTCGGTGCAGGCAAAATCCGGCTTTCCAGCAGACCAGTGCTAGAGGCAATCTGCCAGATTGCAATTAAAAAAATTGGAACCAGCCAAGGCAGCAGATGCTGCCCCAGAATTGTTCCACGTGAAACCTGCTTTGGGGTCAGGGTTTCAACTGAAACGACTTTTGACATTAAGCAGACTCCTTAATTTTCTCAGCCTGCTTGTTCTCGTCCGGTGTGTAGTTGTTCGCCACGATTTCACCAAATGGACCGGTCAAGTTCGGTTGAGTGAGTTTTTGCTGGGTTTCCAGTGGAAGTAAAGGGAATACCAGTTCGGCAAAACGGATTGATTCTTCCAGATGTGGATAGCCCGAGAAGATAAAAGTATCGATACCCAAATCAGCATATTCCTGGATACGTGCAGCGACAGTTTCCGGATCGCCGACCAGTGCCGTACCTGCACCACCACGAACCAGACCCACACCTGCCCAGAGGTTTGGAGAAACTTCGAGTTTGCTGCGATCGCCATTGTGCAGTTCTGCCATACGGCGCTGACCGACCGAGTCCATGGATTTGAACTTGGCTTGGGCTGCAGCGATAGTGGCATCATCCACATATTGAATCAGTTCTTCAGCCGCCGCCCAGGCCTGCTCATTGGTTTCGCGTACGATCACGTGTAAACGGATCCCGTAATTCAGTTCACGACCTTTAGCTGCAGCCTTGGCTTTTACCACTGCAATTTTTTCTTTGACTGCTGCCGGTGGCTCGCCCCAGGTCAAGTAAGTATCGACCTGATCCGTGGCCAGCTCAATGGCATCATCCGATGAGCCACCAAACCATAAAGGCGGATGCGGCTGCTGAATGGGTGGATACAGCAATTTTGCATCATCGACACTTAAGCGTTCGCCATGGAAACTAAAGCTTTCACCGGTATGTGAGCGTTTTAAAATTTCACGCCAGATGGTGGTGTATTCGGTCGCCGTTTTATAACGGGTTGTGTGATCTTCATAGACGCCATCACCTTTTAGCTCCTGCTCGTCACCGCCAGTCACCAGATTCAGCAGTACTCGGCCATTAGACAAGCGGTCAAAGGTCGCGGCCATACGTGCAGCCAGTGCCGGCGTGGTCACGCCTGGACGCAACGCCACCAGGAATTTTAATTTTTTGGTCGCATCAATCAGGCTGGCTGCGGTTAACCATGGATCTTCACAAGAACGGCCAGTCGGAATCAGGACCCCCTCATAACCTAAGTTATCTACCGCAACGGCAATCTGCTTCATGTAGGCATGATCTACAACACGTGCGCCCTTGCTGGTGCCTAAGTAACGACTGTCGCCATGAGTGGGGATAAACCAGAAAATTTTCATGTAATATTCCTTAAATTAAATGATCTTGTTTGCTCATCAATGTGTGGCCGCTGGCGACCAGATCTGTTGCTGGACGCTGATGGTTTTGGGAATCAGTTGAACCTGCTGGAAGAGATCGGCAATATTCTGTTGAGCTTTGATCACTTCCGTCGTTAATGGTTGTACCGGCGAAGGTTTAAGACGACGCTCAAATGCAATCTTCGCTACATCCGGTTTCAGACCGGTACTTTTCTGATAAATATCTAGAGCTACAGCCTGGTTTTTAAGAATCCACTGGTCAGATGCATTTAAAGCCTGGATAAACTTCCCGGGGCTATCCGGATGCTTCTGAATAAATTCGGGATTGCCGATATAAAAGGAGTAGGTTTGTGGAAAGTCACTAGATTCAATCAGCACCTTAACCTTGCTGTCGAACTCGGCTGCACCTAGGAAGGGATCCCAGATTGCCCAGGCATCAATGGCTTTTTTGTCAAAAGCAGCACGTGCATCCGCAGGGGGAAGCCAGACGGCTTGAATCTCTGACCAGCTTAATCCGGCTTTTTCCAGGGTTTTGGCCAGAAGTTCATGGGCACTTGAACCTTTCTGCACCGCGATCCGTTTTCCTTTCAATTGTTGAATATTTTGAATGGCACTGTCTTTCGGCACGACCACGGCCAAAGAATTTCCCGCCACTTTTTCAAAGGCCACGTAGCTCAGGGCTTTGTCTGCCGCCTGTGCAAAAATAGGCGGAGTATTTCCCACATAGCCATAATCCACTGCACCGACTGCTAAGGCTTCCAGCATTTGTGGGCCTGCCGGAAACTCTTTCCATTCAATTTTGGCATTGGGAAATTGTTGTTCTAACAGCTTTTCATCACGTGCCACCAGCAGATTTAAGGCTGATTTCTGAAAGCCAATCGCAATGGTTTTAACTTGTTGCGCTGACGTGGTTTCTGCGGCAGCCGTTTGCTGTGGTTCCTGTTTCTGGCAGCCAGTCAGACTAAAGCTCAATAGCGCTAAGCTGATATAAGAAACTGTTTTTATATGACTCATCTTTATTCTCGAATTATTCTGCTGTTATTTAATAATTGCTGCATCAATATTCAGCTTTTGTGGAATCAGCTGCTGCGCATAAAATGCATCGGCGACTTGTTGCTGTTTTTGAATCACGTCAGTGCTGAGAGGTTTAACGCCAAAGCCCATGCGTGAAATAGAGGTTTTCAAGACATCGACGGCCAGACCTGTCGGTTTTTGCAGGAGCTGAGCGGCAGCGTCCTGATTTTTTGCCACCCAGTCCGTGGTCAGATTCAGTTCGTTGACCACCGCCTGTACCACCTGAGGATGGCTTTCTGCGAACTTGCGATCTGCCAGATAGAACTGATGATTGCTCACCACATTTTCACCGCTGGCAATGACACGCGCACCAATTTGATGTTCAGCAGCTGCAAAGAACGGATCCCAGATCACCCAAGCATCGACTGCACCACGTTCAAATGCAGCACGTGCATCGGAAGGTGGTAAATAGATCACTTCGATATCATCAAGGCCAAGCTGGTTGGCTTCCAGAACTTTTAATAGTAAGTAATGCACGTTTGAACCTTTGTTCAGGGCTACCCGTTTGCCTTTCAGATCCTGAATAGACTGGATTGGTGAATCTTTCGGTACAATTAAGGCTTCTGCCTTAGGCGCTTGCGGCTGATTGGCCACATAGACCAGATTTGAGTTGGCCGCCTGGGCAAAAATTGGCGGTGCTTCACCGGCTTCACCAAAAGAGATGCTGCCGACATTCAGGCCTTCAAGCAATTGCGGGCCAGCCGGAAATTCTACCCATTTCACATTGACCCCTTGCTGTTTTAAGCTGGTTTCCAGCGTACCGCGTTCTTTTAAAATAGGTAATACGCCGTATTTTTGGAAACCGATATTCAGGGTAATGGTCTCTTCTTTTTTCGAGCAGCCTGAAAGCATCATGACACCCACCATCGCAGTACCAAGTACTGCAGTCTTTGCTAAAAACTGAACATGAGATTGGCGCATGAATCAAAACTCCCGAAAGTGAAAAACTAGTGAATGAAAACTTAGACACACGCTAATCGTTTTTGTTTTTCTAAAAAAATAACTAGGGTCTGTTGACATTTAC